>JAPDJZ010000013.1 GCA_029258815.1 archaeon | reverse complement strand
GCGCTCCAGTACACGGACGACGTCTACGTCATGGCCTCGGGATCGATCATCTGCAGCGGTAAGCCCGAGAAGGTGGTCGTCGATCCGCAGGTGATAGAGGCCTATCTGGGGGGGTGAGGGCGGGGTGATCGAGATAAGGGGGCTGAACGCCGGCTACCGGAGGCTTCACGTCCTCTTCGATATCACGGCCAAGTTCGAGAAGGCGAGGATAAACGTGGTCGTCGGCCCTAATGGAAGCGGTAAAAGCACCCTCCTCAAATCGATCTTCGGGCTGGCGACGATATACTCGGGGTCGATAGCCTGCGACGGCCTCGAGCTCATCGGGAAGCCTCCGCACGAGATAGCTAGATGCGGGATAGCCTACCTCCCCCAAACCGATAACGTCTTCAGCAATCTTACGGTCGAGGAGAATCTGAGGATGGCGGGATACGTTCTCGGGAGGGAGGAGCTCGAGAATGGGATCGAGGAGGTCGCGGAGGTATTCCCGATAATCAAGAGCTATTGGAGGAGGAAGGCTTCGATGATGAGCGGGGGAGAGAGGCAGATGGTCGCCATGGCCATGGCGCTGCTAAGGAAGCCTAAGGTGATGCTCTTCGACGAGCCCACCGGAGGGCTCGCCCCGAAGATCGCGAGCGAAGTCCTCTCGAAGATAATCGAGCTGAGGGATACCATGGACATGACGATAGTATTGGTCGAGCAGAATGCTAGGAAAGCCCTTGAGATAGGCGATAAGGCGTATCTCCTAGTCGGCGGAAGGCTCGTCTTCGAGGGAGAATGCGGCGAGCTCCTCAGCCATCCGAAGCTCGCATCCCTATACCTAGGAGTAAGCCATTAGCTTCTGGATCCGCATGGGCTTGAGGCCGGAGCTCGTCGGAAGGCTTCTCGAAACCCTGTTAAAGCTCGCATCCTCGCGGGAAGTCGTGAGCATCGGGGAGCTGGCCGAGAACGCCCTACTCTCCAGAGATCAGGTCGGCGAGATTCTCAAGGTTCTTGGAATCCCCCCGAGGGATGTTAGGCTGGACGAGGACCTCCGCTCGGAAATCGTTTTAAGGGGGCTGGAGCTTGGAGTCGACGGCAGCTTAATCGCGAGATATCTGAGCTGGAGGGAGTTCGAGAGGCTCGCGGCGCGGGTTCTCGAGAAGGCGGGCTACGGCTCGGTCTGGAATCTGAGGATCGCCTCGAGGGAGGGGAGGGTTCAGGTGGATGTGCTGGCTTATCGGTGGGACCTAATGCTCCTGATAGACTGCAAGCGCTGGAATAAGCCGCTCACCCCCTCGGCTGAGGCCAGGATCGCTGAGGAGCAGGAGAGGAGGCTGCGCATTCTAGGAAAGCTTCTGGAGGAGGTTTCGGAGGCTGGCGAGGATTTCAGAGCGGTGTATCTGGTGCCTGCGGTTCTATCGCTATACCAGCCGTCGAAGCCCCTGCTGAGAGGCCACGTCTTCTCATCCATAGGAGGCTTTGGATCAGCTCTAGGCTATATCGAGAGGGCGTTCTTTCAGCTCAGGCACGAGAAGCTGAGGCTTAGACGGGGAATCCCTCTGGATAAGCTGATTTCAAGGCTGAGGGCGGAGTTTTAGGGAGGCTATCTAGCCAAATGCTTAAATCGGGGGGCGGGTCTCCTCTTCTGGGAGGGGCCATGATCCGGGCTGAGTTCGACGACGAAGAATTCGAGGAGGAAGAAGAGGAGTGGGACGAGGAAGAGGAGTGGGAGGAAGAGGAAGAGTTCTAAATCCGCCGCTCATCTTTTTCTAAACACCTTATGGGTAAACCCTCGCCGGCGTCCTCGGGAAAAGGCACGCATCCCTTATGTGAGGTAGCTTGAGAAGCCACCAGAGGACGCGCTCGACCCCGAGGCCGAACCCGCTATGCGGAACCGATCCGTATTTCCTGAGATCCAGATACCATTTGTAGTCTTCCGGGTTAAGACCGTTCTCGCGGATCCTCTCGAGGAGCTGATCGTAGTCGTGGATCCTCTGCCCCCCTCCGACTATCTCCCCGAAGCCGCCGGGAGCCAGCAGATCGGCGTTCCTGCAAACGTCGGGGTTCTCCCGATCCGGCATGTGATAGAACGCCTTAGCCTCCCTAGGCCAGTAGGTTACGAAGAAGGGCTTCTCGAACTCCTTCGACAGCTCCCTCTCCTCGTCGGCTCCGAAGTCATCGCCCCACCTAACCTTAATCCCCTTCCGATCGAGGATCTCTAATGCCTCGGCGTAGCTTATCCTCGGATAGGGGGGCTTGGCCGCGTCCGGGTCGATCTTCAGCTTGAGAAGCTCGAGCTCCCTCTGGGATGACTCGTATACACCTAGAACCATGGCGTAGAGAAGCTCCTCTATGACCTTCAGGATGTCCTCGAGCTCCGCATACGCCATCTCGGCTTCGAGATGCCAGAACTCGGTTAGATGCCTTCTAGTCCTGCTAAGCTCCGCCCTGAAGCTAGGCTGGAGGCTGTACACCTTCTCGAGGCTGTAGATCGCCGCCTCCTGATAGAATTGGGAGCTCTGGGTTAGGTACGCTTTCCTGCCGAAGTAGTCGATCTCGAAGAGGGTCGCGCCCCCCTCCACCGCGGCCGTTATGAAGCTGGGGCAGTTAACCTCGATGAAGCCCCGGCTTTCGAGCCAATTTCTGGCAGCGCTTAGAAGCCTCGCCCTAATCTTCATTATCGCGGCGACCCTAGGGCTTCGGATGTGGAGATGCCTATTATCTAGGACGAACTTCACCTTAACCCCCTTTCTTATCGGGAAGTCGTCTAGGCTGGGGCCTATGACCTCTAGCCTCCTACACCGGATCTCGACCCCGTTCGGCGCTCTCGGATCATGCCTCACGGTTCCCGAGACCCTTACGGCCGACTCTCTCAGGGCGCTCTCGGCTTGCTCGAACTCGCCGTCCGGCACGACCCCACGCTTAACGGCCACCTGGATTATCCCGCTTCGATCCCTTAGGTCTAGGAAGATTAAGCCTCCGTGAATCCGCTTATTCCTTATCCATCCGAGTAGCTCGACCTCCGAGCCCTCGGGCATCTTTAGGGCGTCCTCTACGTACAGCTTCTTCAGCATCCCGGACCCTAACCCTGCTAGAAAGCTCTTCCGGGCCACTTTTTTGCCTTTACCCTCCTAGGCTCTAGAAAACCTTGCAGCCGTCCGGGGTCTCCCGCTGAGGGATTATTGGGATGACCTCGTTCTCGCTTGCGACGGCGGCGAGGAGCATGCACTCGGACATGACCCCCCGAATCCTCTTCGGCTTGAGATTCACCACGAATACGAACTGCTTTCCGACGAAGTCCTCCGGCTCGTAGATATGGCCAAGGCCGGCGACCGACTGCCTCCTGAACTCGCCGAAATCCACCTCGAACCTCAATAGCTTCGCGGCGCCCTCAACCCTCTCGGCCGAGATAACCCTCCCAATCCTGATATCTAGCTTCTGGAAATCCGAAAAATCGACTTCGGCCATAACCCCTCGACACCACAAATCCAAGGCCATCAGTTTGATAAAATTATTTCCCAAAATTTCGCCTCAGGATTGATCTGCAAAATTTTCCGAAAATCTTTTATATAACTCGGACGCATATAAAACTGACGGGTGAAGACATAAATGGCTCGGAAGAAAGCCACGAGGAAGAAGACAACCAGAAAGAAGAAGACGACCAGGAAGAAGGCCGCCAGAAAGAAGAAGACCACGAGAAAGAAGACCACTAAGAGGAAGAAGGCCAAGAAGAAGACCACTAGGAAGAAGAAGGCCGCGAAGAAGAGGGTTAGAAAGGCTAAGCCCAAGCCTAAGCCAAAGCCGTCGGCCGCTCCGGTCTCCCAAGAAGCCATCGAGAGCATCTAGATCCGCGGAGCAACCCATAATCCACCTTTTTCTTTCTCCAATAGCCTTGGGCTAGTATAGCCTATACCGCTCCTCCAGATCCCTTTCCAGCGCCTTCGACCTGAGCTCCTCGGATAGCTGGCCAATCGCGGCGGAGATCAGCAGCGGCCCCACGAGTATCAGGCTTAGATCCACGGGCCTCGAGATCAGGTCGCCGGAGAGCTTGTTCAGGTTCGAGAGCCACGTATGATGGTCTGGCCAAGCGGGCGCCGAGAGGAATAGCGAGCCTATCCATATGATCAGGATCGAGGCCGAGGCTAGGAAGGAGACCTTGGCGGCCTTCTCGCCGCTCTCGAGCAGAAAGCCGAGAATGCAGCTCGTAAGTATCCAGGCTAGTAGGGGGAGTATTCCGAGGGGGCGGCCGCCTCCTATCATGGGGGATCCGGTCGCCGACGATAAGGGGGTTAGAAGCGGGGTATAGGCTTCTAGGAGGATAAGGAATAGGTTGAATTGCGATGTTGTGTGGCTTGCGAGGGCTTCGAAGTTTAGGAGAAGCCCCGCTAGGGTTAGAAGACCTAAGCCGGCGGCGTAGCCCGTGAGAACCCTTCCCATCGCTCGGTTCTCCCTAGGCGATGACGCTCAAAAAGCTTTGTAGCCCACCCCCCTCGAATTCTAACCGGCATAATATTCGAGGAGCTATCCCGGGAATACTGCGGCTATTTCAGTGGGCCTCCTCTAAGCTTCCAGATGAGATCTTCTCCCGGAAGCCTCTTCCTCTCGAATTGCTTTAGGTAGAGCTCCTTAACTCTTTGGATCGTATCCGCCTCCTCGGGCCGCTTATCGGTTCTGACCCGGGTTATTCTGGCGAATCTTAGGGCATAGCCTGAGGGGTATTTCGGGCTTCTCTGGATCTCGTTATAGGCCACCTCGACGACGATCTCGGGCTTAACTCGGACGGTGTATCCGTCGTCGCTTAGCTTAAGCTCCAGAAGCCTCTTCGTCATCCACTCGAACTCCTCGTCGGTTAGTCCCTTGAAGGTCTTCCCGATTACTCGGAAGCCCCCGGCCTCCGGATCGTAGGCGGCTAGGTGATAGTTGCTAAGCCATCCGGTTCTCCGGCCATGACCCCAATCCGCCGCGACTATTACCAAGTCTAGGGTTTCAGCGGGCTTAAGCTTCAGCCAGAGCTTCTCCCTCCTCCCGGGTCTATAGGGGGAGGAGAGCTGCTTAATCATCAACCCCTCATGACCCTCGCTTAGAGCCTTCCTCAGGAAGGCCTCCACCTCATCCGCGCTCCTCGCCACCCTCATCGGCGTTAGATAGCTCGGCGGGATAAGTTCTTCGAGGAGCCTGCGCCTCTCGGCATAGAGCTCGTCGAGGAGCTCGCGGCCGTCTAGGTATAGGATGTCGAAGATCCAGAGCTTCAGGGGAACGCGCTCAAGCTCCTCCTCAACGCTTCTAATCCTCCTGAACCTCCTTAGAAGTTCTTGGAAGGGCATGGGCCTCCCATTGCCGCCGACCGCGACGACCTCGCCGTCCAGCACGGCCTCCCTAAACCCATCCGCGAACTCTCTAACCTGCTGAACCACGTCCGGGAGGCCTTCGGTTACCTCGCCGAGCCTCCGCGAGAATATTCTCACGACCGGCCCGCCTATGTGAATCTGAACCCTAGCTCCATCGAACTTGTATTCCAAGGCGACCGGCTCTCCCAGCTTCTCGAGGAGCTCCCGTGGGTCGTGGCACACCTCGGCGAGCATGGGCCTCAGGGGGCGGAAGAGCTTAAGCTTAACCGATTCTATCCCGCTTCTGCCCTCGGCCGCCGCGAGCCTAACCAGCTCACCCAGCCTCCCGAGGAGCATGAAAGCCCTCTGAACCTTCTCCATCGGAGCATTCGCGAGCTCCGAGACGGCTTCGAGCAGAAGCCCCTCGCTAACCCCGTGCTGCATCTCGCCGATAAGCTGCTTAAGAAACCAGCGCTTCTCCAGATCCGTCATCCTATGAACGAGGGATCTCAAGAGGCTGAGCCTCCTCTCCCTAGATCCCGCCCCCCTCAAGCTGGCGATCGACTGGAGGGTTCTCCAAACCTCTAGAATCGTCGGAGGAGCTGAATCCATTAGGGTTAGCTGGCTTGATTCCCGGAGGAGGTCGAAGACCGTTGCGACGCTTACCTCTAGCTTCTCCACGCCCCCCTCCGGCGTAGTTCTACCTATCAGGAGGAGGGATGCCGGCTCGACCTCCTCGAGATCGAGCTTTCTCAAGAACCTCACTAGCTGGGCTACCTTATCCTTCCTGCCAGCCAGCCGGCTCAGCCTCTCGCAGAGCTCCGCGAGCTCTCGATACGGCGTCTCGGCCATGACCCGGAGGCTACTCTATCTCGACCTTAACTCCCTTCGGCTTCTTCGCCGGAAGTCTTACTACTAGGATCCCGTCCACGTAGGAGGCCGTCCCCGCCTCGGGATCGACTTCCTCGGGAAGCTCCACCACCGCCCGGTATCCCTTGCGCTTGAGGAGCTTGGCCTCCGGAATCTCCTCGGAGAGCTTCTTCGAGAATCCGGCTTCCAGGGTTAGCGTTCTCTCGGAGACCCTTAGATCTATCGCGTCCTTCGAGGCTCCGGGAAGCTCGACCACCACCACGACCTGCCCGTCCTTAACGTAGACCTCGTGCCCTGGGACTAGGTAATCCCGCTCGATAACCTGCCTGAGAGCTGGTTTAATGGATTCGAGGGACTCCTCGACCATCCCGGATACATCTCGGACGAGGCCGCGAACGAGCTCATCGATTCTCCTTCTGATAAGCCGCTCGAATTCCTCCACCGGAATCCTCCTGCTCATCACCATATACTCGATCCGGGGAAGATTTAACGTTTCTAATGCTTATATTTGGGATGAGCTGTGGATATTCGAACCTTACCCCTCCACGGGAGCTTAAGGGAGGGTTACCCATGGCGAGATGCGCGGTGTGCGGCAAGGAGGTTCTCATGCCGTTCAGATGCGCTTATTGCGGCGAATACTTCTGCGCCGAGCACAGGCTTCCGGAGAAGCATAACTGCCCGGGTCTCGCGGCGGCCGCCTCGCCTCACGAGAAGGAGTTCAAGCTTAGAAGGATGGTCGAGCGCAGGAGCTTCGAGGTCGAGGCTCGGCCCAGCGGGCCTAGGCCCATGGGTCTCGAGGCTAGGCGGGAGGCCGCCCACCTCCTAGTCGGAGCCCTCCTCGTGATCCTAGTGGGGTTCTCGCTGATAGGGTATAACTTCTCGCTAAGCCCGCTATACTTGGCGGCTTACGTCGCGGGCTTCGCTGGGTCGTTCCTCCTCCACGAGCTGGGTCATAGGGCTTACGCGAGGTCTAAGGGGCTCTACGCGAGGTTTAAGCTCGATCCATTCGGCGCGCTCCTAACCCTAGTAACGGCGATACCCTTCATACCGTTCAAGATAATAGCTCCGGGGGCGGTCGTCGTCGCCGGGCTCGCTAGCCTCGAGATCTTCGGAGCGATAGCGTTAGCCGGGCCCTTGACGAATCTAGCCCTATCCGCGATCCTGAACGTGGCGGGCTTCATCCTCCCGAGATTCTATCTCATCTTCTTCACCCTAGCCCAGCTAAACGCCTTCATAGCGCTCTTCAACCTAATACCATTCGGGGAGCTCGATGGGAGGAAGGTTCTGGCGTGGAGCCCCGCGAGATGGATCGTGGCGATAATCTTAAGCGCCATCCTACTCCTAACCTCAAACCTCTCCTATCGATGGATCTAAAGCCCCCTAAACCCAGACCCGATAAAATAGTGTTCTGGGGGTGGTGGGGCCGCTGGGATTCGAACCCAGGATTTCTGTCCACGGGCTTTCGACCCGCGGTCTCCAGCGATCCGGGCATCTGGATGCTCCCCAGGCTGGAATCATAGCCAAGCTAGACCACGGCCCCACCGCCTCCTAGGGGTGCTCGGATAAATTTAACGGTTCTTCCACGAAGCCCCCTCTCTCCTAAGGCATCTTCACCTGATCTATTCCCCTCTACCGGACTCGCGTAGCCCGTCCCGAGAAAAACCTGCCCCCCAGCCTTGCCCATTCGCCGGCTCAGGTAAGCGGCGCTCCAGCTATCCTAGTACGCGGTTACGCTTTTAACCTTCGGGATCTTCAGGATCCGGTTTAGCCCCTCTCCTGATAGGGGCTTCTCCAGCACGAGTATGAGCTTGGGTTCCGGGAATAGCTCCGGGTCCTCGGCGACTGCCTGCCTTATGCTTATGTTCTCCTCGGCTATTATCTCGGCGGCTTTGGCGATTATCCCGGCCGCCGTGGGATCGGCTCTTATCTCGACGACGTAGAATCCGAGCTCTTTAGCTATCGGGGCGAGGAATGCTCCAGCGGGCCTTATGCCTGTGAAAACTCTCCTTAGGATCTGATCGTTCAGTATCTGCTGAACGGTTTTCCTTACAACGCGCCTATCGACCCCGGCCGCCCTAGCGATCGACGTATCCGGGATCTCTATGGGCCCGACGATTATCCTCCCCTTCTCGGTTACCCCTATCCCGTTCTCTATCATGAGCCTGACGACCTTGAGCCTCGCGGGAAATTCTCGAAACCTCGCCGCGATCCGACCCCACATCCGATACAACAATACCCGTTAGTGAATTTATGTGTTATCATCGGGGCGTAGCCGATTCCCCGGATCCGCCGATCCCTCGCATGATATAAGAGGCCGCGGCCACTGGGATTATCAGAAGCGGGAAGATTAGCTGGGCTATTCGCGAGCCGAAGAGATCGAAGAGAAGCCCGGTGGCGACCATCGATGCGAAGGATCCCAAGGTTGCGGAGGCGAAGAGTATTCCGGATAGGGTTCCGCCGATCTCGGGTCGTATCGAGGTTACCCAAGCGACGACGGTTGGATAGCCGGTCCGAGGAAGAATCCGGAGCAGGACCAGAGGGCGATTTTCGCGTGGATCGGGAGCGGGATCAACGTCAGAAGCATTAGAATCGCGGAGGAGGATCCCGCCAGCAGGAGTATCCTCCAGTAGCCTATCCTATCCGTGAAGAGGGCCCATGAGAGCCTACCGACCCCGCTTAGAGCCCAGAACAGCCCCACGGCTAGGCTCGCCTCCATGAGGGGCGCTCCTTGATCCACTAGAATCGACGGAAGCCATGCCGTTATCCCGAGCTGATTCGCGACGAGGAAGAATGGTATTATCATTAAGGGCAGGAGGGTTAGGACGCTCCCCGACGCGATCCTAGCTTTTGAACTCCGATTCCCACCTCCGGAGGGGAGCGCGGACGCTCTAGCCGAGGCCCAGCTGGCGAGGCTCAAGGCTAGGAGGAATGGGGAGACCAGGAGATAGCCGATCCTCCAGCTTCCATAAGCTAGGATCGCGTAAGCTGCTAGAGGAGGCCCGATCAACGATCCTATGTTCCAGCCTATGTGGAGGAGGTTTATCGCCATCCCCCGCCTCTCCCGGAATATCTCCGAGATGCACGCGTTCACCGAGGCTTCGAAGAAGCCCATTCCCGATCCGAAGATGAAGAGGGACGCTCCTAGAAGCGGGGCGGCCGGCGATCCCGAGATTAGCAAGGCGCCTACGCCCATTATTAGGAGGGAGAGGGAGACGAGCCTCATCTTACCGAAGAGGTCGGAGAGAACTCCTCCCGGAATCGCCAAGACGCCGGCCAGAGATTGAAGGCTCGCCAGAACCCCTATGAGAGATTCACTTAGCTTAAACTCGGATACGATCCCCGGCAGCGCCGCCCCTATCTCGGTCGCGGCGGTTGCGTAAATTATGAAAGAGAGGAAGGATAGCAGCAACAGCAATTTCCTTAAAGCCATAGGCAGCCCCCATTTAGCCTAAACTAATTGGATAAAAGATTTTTAGAGGTCTTTAAAGCGGGAGAGCTTCAGCTTCCTTAGGATCGGGATCTCCTGGATCTTCTTCTCGCTTAGCATGCTCCAGATTATCCCTCCCGGCCTCTTCCCCCCACCCTCAACCCTGATCAACCTTGTAGGCGTCGCTATGATGTCTAGGGTTAGGTCGTAGGGATCCCGAGGAAGCTTCTCCAAAACCTGTAGGTCGTGAACGTTGGTCGCTATGGGGATCGATCTATCTATCTTGCCATACTCTAGGAGGATCGCGTATTCCAGCTCGCCGTAGCCCCCGCCTTTCCCAAGCCTTAGGCCGTCTCGGGTAACCGCGACCGAGCCCGTAACGATCAGGTCTATTCTCGGGAGATCTTCCGGAGAGACCTTCCTCCCATACGTGAAGGCTCCTCTTATCGTCGATGCGCGATCGTAAAATTTTCTCGGGATCCTTAACGGGTCTAGGAGCAGGAAGCCCTCCCTTAGCCGCGGGGTCGGCATGACGAGAATCTTGCCGTCTAGGAGGCACCTATACCTGATGAACCTCTGGGGGGAGTCCGGGCTCACCTTAACGACCCTCGCCCCAACGTACTCCGGAAGCTTCAGTATCCTCCCGGCGGCCTTCTCAGCTCCAGCGAAGTTCGGAATCCTGCCGCGGATGGGCTTCGGGAACCGCGTGACGCCCCTCTCCTCGAGGAGCCTCCAAACGTATTCTCGAACGCGCTGCTTATCTTCCTGCGCCGAGCCCATTTCCGAGAAGCCTTCGCGGCGTGTTTAAGATAAGCTTTCCTCGAGAAGGTTTAGCGCCCTCAAAAGATCTCTGAACGAGCTGCGGCTTAGCTCCCGCTTATACCTCTTGACGTGGGCTAGAGGCGGGTCTCGCACCCCCAGCATCCCGAGAACCTTGCAGGAATGTGGGCCGAATGAGAAGTAGCTGAATAGGGATGTAACGTTTCCGGGCTTCCTCGCTCTGCTAGCTTTCCCGAAGTCTATTATCACCGGCCTTAGACCCGATCTCACGATTATATGCTTCTTCGCGTCACTAAGCTCCCCATGATCGAGACCTATCTCATCAAGCTTTCTAGCATCCTCGAAACACCTCCTCAAGACTATTCTTAGATCTGCCGCTCTCTCCTCGGGAAGATCCCTGAGCCAAGAATCTATCGAAGATCCTTCTATCAGCTCTAGAGCTAGGACGTGGTTGGAGGATCCGAGAAGCTTGGGCCCTACGGCTACGCCATTCGCCAGGGACGTGGCCTCGGCCTCCCTCAGCAATCCATTAATCGAGGTATCCGTTCTCAGAATCTTCAGGGCGGCTGGCCGGCCTTCGACCCTCCCCCTGACGACTAGCCCCCGGTAGCCTTTCCCGAGCACGAGCGGCGCTAGGGAGCCCCTCCTCTCGACGAAGTATATCTCGGAGACCCCGATCTCCTCAAGCTCATCCAGAATCATCAAAGCATACTCCACGCTCTTGGATGGGAAGGATAAGCTTAGAGCGAGATCCCTCTCCCGCCTAATCCTCTCCAAGCTTACCGGGATCATCGCTAGAGGAAAGGTGGTTTAGCTTTCAGGAACTCTTGGAGGAATTCTAGAAGCTTTACATCCCTTCCGGCTCGCTTAAACAGCCTCCTCAGATCCGAGTCTATCAAGGCTTTCCCGAAGTAGCTTGCGAGATCCCTCGATATCGAGACCCTTCCCCCGTGGATCTCCTTGGCGAGGAGCTTTATGGCCGAGGTCTCCCCGATCTTCCTGAGAACGTAGAACCTGCCGTCGTCGACCCATGGGCCGATCCCTCGCCCAATCCACTTCTCGAGAAAGTCTTCGGCGTTTCTCAAGTGTATGGGGGGTCCTTGATGGAGCATGTAGCTTGGGAGGTTTAGCTTGTCGAGCTCGAAGACTAGGAGGCATCGCTTATCCTCATCCGTCCACGCCTCCCTCCGATAGACCTTGAATCGAAGCCTCTCCAAGGCTTTCGCGATCCCCTCCTCGCTCCGCTTCAGCTCCCCCCAGATCACATCCCTAGGCTTCCGCTCCCTAAGCCTGAAGTATACGTAGAGTATGTTCCTGTTCTTCGCGAGCTTTAGGATGTTGCTCGCCCTCGGCCTCCCCGGAACCCTCCTAAAGAATCTCAGAGACGGCCTTTTTAGAAATAGCTTCGAGGCTAGGATGAATTCCGAGAGCCTTCTATGGGAGACGGCGGCCGCGACGTTCCTAGACCTATCGACGGGATCTATAACTATCAGCGGGCTATCGCGGAAAAGCTCCAGCACGTCTTCCACCGACTCGTAGTAGCCTTCCAAATCTATGACTATCGGAGGCTTCCAGCTCGCCGCGGCTCGAATCGTATCCAGAAAGCTCCCATAGCGTATCGTTAGAAGCTCCGTTAGGTACCCGCTGAAGCCCCTAACCTTTATCTCGGCTCCATAGACCCCGCATCCGATCATGAATCCCTTGAGAAGCCTAACCTCGTCCACCTGCCCGGGCCCGAGCTTCTCGATGACGTATCTAGTATGGTATGGAGTTCTATCGGTTGCTCCTATCCATTTCCGCGGCTCAACCCTATAGCAGGCAACGACGTCGATCGTTACTCCGTCGATGATTCCCTCAACGTACGGGTGGTCGGCGTACATCAGCATGGGCTCTCCGCCGAGCTCCTCGATCAGCTCCGTTCCGAGCTCGACTATCCTTTTCTCAAGCTCCTCCCTCGACGTCTCTGGATCGAAGTGGATGAATATGTCCGCTTCAGCCCTACCCCTAACCCAGGTATTCTTGGCCGCCGACCCCTCGAGCGTTACATCGACTACGCCGGGGGCGTTTTCAGCCAGCTCTCTAGCGGCTTTAAGAGCTTCATCTACGATTCTTCCAAATCGCTTCTCCTCGAGCTTATTCGGCTTAACGATCCTGAGGGCTTTCTCGGCTATCTCCTCGACCCTCATGGGTTCTCAGCCCTAACGACCAGGAGATCCGTGTATATTGGGCCTTTCGATGTTAGGGTGCTCTTCTTAACCTTGAACGAATCTATTAGCTGTTCCCCTAGATAGATCTCCTTCAGCTCGCCTAGCTTCCTTAATGCTAGCCGCCTATCCCTCACGGCCTTGACCCTCCCTATGGTTAGGTGCGGTGTAAATCCCCGGTCATCGTATCTGAAGCCCAGCTTGGTTAGCTTTTCGAGGAGCTGGTCTAGAATGTTCCTGAGGCCGTTACTCGGATCTCTTATCCCGAGCCAGATGACGTTTATCCTATTCCCCCCGGGGAAGTATCCTACTCCTGAAACCTCGACCTTGAACGCCTTGAACGATACCTTCCTAGCGTTTTCTAGGACGAGGTCGAGCCTGCTTCGATCCAGCTCCCCGAAGAACCATAGGGTTACGTGAAGGTTCTGGGGTTCGACGGGCTTCATGACTACGCCGGACTCCATTAGACCGCGTTGAATATCCTGAACTTTCGAGGCTATTTCGGGGTTGTCGAAGTCCACCGCTATGAATGTTCTCGTGAGGTCTCTCCTCATCCCGAGCTCGACGTATAATCCTCGGAGCCGCAGCTTTAAGGTTACCGCATCCTCGAGAGAAGCTCCTCCACTATCCGGGATGCCGCCTCCCGAAGCCATCCCTGAGGATTCATTACCCAGACTACCTTATCTCGGTTCATTCTCCGGAAAGCCTCGTAAAATTCTCTAACGTTCCTCTGCATCTCCAAGCTCTTCTCGAGAACCTCCTCGAGCCCTCCCTGGCTCTCCTTCTCCGAGAGCCTCCTAATCCTATCCTCCTCGGGCGCGTCGATTATCAGGTATAGATCCGGCTTTACGAATAT
This sequence comes from archaeon, assembly GCA_029258815.1. Lineage (GTDB taxonomy): Archaea > Thermoproteota > Nitrososphaeria_A > Caldarchaeales > Wolframiiraptoraceae > Wolframiiraptor. The sequence continues at coordinate 4,208 of JAPDJZ010000013.1, read as the reverse complement.
TCCTTCCCCGAGCTTCTCGACTATCTTGAGGAGCTCCTCGAAATCGCGCTCGGTGACGTTCGCGCCCCTGAGCTTCGAGAAGGCGAATCCGTAGGCTATTGAGCAGAGGTAGTATCGGTCGATGAAGTATAGGTCGGGCGACTTCTCCTCGATCTCCCTTCTAATGATCTTCGAGTCGTCGCTCGTATTCGCTAGGAAGAGGAGCATCCTCGTAAGCGGATCCGTCTCCGGATCGTTTCCATGGGTTTTCGCGAACTCCCCGGTTCTCGTATCGCTCGGCGTCTTGTAAACCAGTATCCTGAGCCCTCTAGCTTCTAAGATCTTCTTGGTTTCGGATATGAGGGTGGTCTTGCCTGCCGCGTCTAGACCCTCCCAAACGACCACGAACGTTCCGGACAAAACTCCCCCGGTATATGGTATTAAACGCGACGAGATAAAAAGGGTGTGTTTAGATGGTTACGCCGCTCTCCTCGAGCCTCACCAGCCTCTCCCAGTTCTCCTCGACGGCCTTCTTCAGGGCTTCTAGGACGTGGGCGTTCTCCGGCTTTAGGAGGTGGGCGAACCTGCGCTGAGGCTTGAGGAATTCTTCGAGAGGCTTGGGCTTATCGACCCTGATGTTTATCTTGACCCTTCCGTTCTCAACCTCGTAGACCGGGAAGTACCTCGTCTCGACGGCCAGCCTAGCTAGCTTAACGGTCTCGGAAGGCGGATACCTCCAGCCGGGGACGCATGGGCAGAGGACGTGGAGAACCTTCGGCCCCTCTATCTCCAAAGCCTTTCTAACCTTATTCACTAGGTCTATTGGATGGGATATGCTGGCGGTCGCCGCGTACGGTATCCTGTGGGCAGCCGCTATCCCGATTAGATCCTTCTTCCTCTCCTGCTTGCCGGGTATGACCTTGCCGGCCGGGCTCGTCGTCGTGGCCGCCCCGAGCGGGGTCGCTCCGGAGCGCTGGATCCCGGTATTCATGTAAGCCTCGTTATCATAGCAGACGTATAGCATATTGTGGCCTCTCTCTAGGGCTCCCGAGAGCGCTTGGAGGCCTATGTCGAAGGTTCCGCCGTCTCCGGCTAGGACTATTACGTCGTGCAGCTTCTTCCCGCGCTTCTTATTCAGGATCTTTATCGCCTCGATTATCCCTGAGGCCACGGCGGCGCCGTTCTCGAAGGCCACGTGGACGTATGGTATCCTCCAAGCCGTGTAGGGGTAGCAGGAGGTCGAGACCTCAACGCACCCGGTCGGGTTAACGACTATCGTCGGCCCCCTAATGGCCTTGAAGATCAGCCTAGTGGCTATCGCCGCGCCGCATCCGGCGCATAGCCTATGGCCGGGAGCGAGCCAATCCTCTCTCGGAAGGTCTTTTGGAGTCTTGTAGTAGGCTTGGGCGCTCACATTCTCACCCCCCACCACTGAACGTGAGTATCGAAACCGCCGGCCTTGGCCCCGTCCGCGGCCATCCTGAGAACGGCCTCGGCCTCGTCAAGCCTGAAGTCCCTTCCGCCAAGCCCGTAGACGACGTTCTTAATCGGAAGCCTGAGCCCGCTCCTGTAGGTCGCGGCGACGACGTCAGTGTATAGGGGGCCTCCCAGCCCTCCGTAGGAATACGCCCTATCCATGACCACGACGGCCTTAACGCTTCTTAGAGCCTCGATCAGCTCCTTCTCCGGAAACGGCCTGAACATGGTCAGCCCTATAACCCCCACCTTCAGCCCCTCGGCTCTAAGCTTCCTCGCGGCCGCCTTGAGCGTCCCATAGGTCGATCCGAGGGCGATCGCCACCGCCTCCGCGTCCTCAACCATGTACGAGTTGAAGAACGAGTATCTTCTGCCGCTGATCATAGCGTATTCCTTTACGACGTCGGGGTAGATTTCCCTAGCCTTCTCTATCGCCTCCTTGAGCTGCATCTTAAACTCCATGTAGGTGTCGGGCAGGGCCATGGTCCCGTAGGTTCCCGGATTATCGAAGTCAAGCTCACATAGCGGCTCCCTCGGCGGGAGGAACTTCGCGGCCGCCTCGTCGGGTATCGGCGTAACCGGCTCGACGCTATGCGATAGGATGAAGGCATCGAGGTTCACCGAGACCGGGAGCTGGACGTCCGGGTGCTCGGAGAGCTTGAAGGCCACGAATATCAGGTCGTAGGCTTCTTGGACGTTCGTGGCGAATAGGTGAACCCAGCCCGAGTCCCTCTCAGGCATGACATCCCCGTGCTCGCAGTGGATGTTCAGAGGAGCGTTCAGCGCTCGGTTTACTATCGCCATCACCAGGGGGGCTCTCATCGAGGAAGTCGCGTAAACTATCTCGTGCATTAAGGCCAGCCCCTGGCTCGCCGTCGAGGTGAAGACCCTGGCTCCGGCGAGGCTCGCGCCGACGCATATCGAGAGAGCCGAGTGCTCGCTCTCGGCTTGGATGAACGCCGCGTCGAGCTCCCCGTCCGCGACGTATTCGCTAAGCCTCTCCACTATGATGGTCTGCGGGGTTATGGGATACGCAGCTATAACGTCCACGTTGGACTGCTTCACGGCTAAGGCGACCGCCTCGTCTCCCATTATCGCTACTCTCTCAACCTGCTGAGCCAACCCGCCCTACACCTCCCTCATGCTTATGGCCTTGACGGGGCACGTCGCCGCGCAGATGCCGCATCCCTTGCAGTAATCGTAATCCACCTCGATCCGGTCGTCCTCCAGCCTCTTGATGGCCCCATCCGGGCAGTAGACCCAGCACAGGAGGCATCGAATGCACTTCTGCTGGTCTATCTCGGGCTGAACGGTCTTCCAAGCGCCGGTCTTGTACTCGAGGGACGTCGCCGGAACGGGTATCATAGCTGCCATGGGGAGGTCCTTGTAGGTGAACTCTCCTTTCAAGACCTGCTCCACCAGCTTCTTAGCCGACAACGGTCTCCACCTCCTCGTAAGCGCGTTTGCTGATCTTTAAGTTCATCTCGAGAACTTTTCCGGAAAACCTTCTAGCTAAGACGTCTTCGAGGGTTTTCATGTCGCATAGGGCTTTGACCCTTAGGAGGGCTGCTAGCATCGGCACGTTATAGATCTCGCGGTTAACCTCCTCGAGGGAGATCTTCCTAGCGTTGACTACGTGAAGCCTGTATCCGCTCCTCCTAGCCCACTCAGCGATCTCATCAACGAGATCCGGGGATATGTTCAGCAGGAGATCCCCTCCGCTCTTCAGGCCATAGCAGTATTCGGCCGGATTCCTAGACATCACGGGATCTATGATTATCGTTATGTCGGGCTCGTAGACCCCGCAGTGGATGTCTATGGGATCCTCGGATATCCTCGTATAGGATCTCACGGGAGCTCCGGCTCTCTCGGGGCCGAATTCCGGGAAGTGCTGAGCATACTTCCCCTCTTGGATCGCCGCCCTCGCTAGCAGATTGCTTCCCGTTACGACTCCTTGCCCTCCTCTACCATGCCACCTAATCTCGATCAAGTTCATAGATTCACCACCGACGGCTATACCAAGCCCAATCCCACCTAATTACTATATTGTCATTCTGGAGAGCTGGCTCGCGAGCGGTTTTACCCACGGCGAGCTAATCCGGAAAACACTTATCTCTCGCTGCCTACCGGGTGGTTGTATGAGCGCGGACGAGTATCAGGCAGTAGTGATAGGCGGCGGGCCGGGAGGCTACGTCGCCGGCATCAGGCTCGGGCAACGCGGCGTCAAAACCTTGCTTGTCGAGAGGGATGCCCTCGGAGGGGAATGCTTGAATCGGGGATGCATACCGTCGAAGACCTTGATAAGCCGAGCTAACGCGTATTGGGCTATCAAGAACTCCGGCTGGGTTAGGGCCGAAGGGCTCGAAGTCGACTGGCAGAAGCTTCAAAACATTAGGAAGAAGATCATTCGGAGGCTCAGCCTTGGGGTGAAGTACCTGCTCGAGCAGAACGGGGTTAAGGTTCTTCAGGGGGAGGCTAGGCTGAAGTCCGAGTCTACGGTAAGCGTGAAGCTTAGGGACGGGAGCGTGAAGGAGTTTAAGGCGAGAAACATCGTGATCGCGACCGGCGGCGAGCACATCTCCCTAAAGGAGATTCCGTTCGATGGGAGGAGGGTCGTTACCTCGAGCCAAGCCCTAGAGCTTCCCGAGATACCTAAGAGGCTTCTCGTGGTTGGCGGAGGGGTCGCGGGCCTCGAGATAGGGAGCATGTACGCGAAGCTGGGGTCCAAGGTCGTCGTCGTCGAGCTCATGGAC
>JAPDJZ010000090.1 GCA_029258815.1 archaeon | reverse complement strand
CGAAGATCAGGACGAGGGCTCTCGGAAGATCGCCTCCCGACAAGGATCACGTTAGGAGCTGGAGGAACGTCGTCGCTAACGGGCTAATTCCAACCATCGTCGTAGTCCTCTCCAGAGCCGGCGGCGTGGGGGGCGAGATCGTAGCCGCGGGATACCTGGGATCGATCGGGACGGCTTTCGCGGACACCCTAGCAACCGAGGTAGGGATGGCCTTCGGGAGAAGCCCCAGGCTCATCCTAGGATTGAGGAAGGTCGAGAAGGGAACTCCCGGCGCCATAACCCCCCACGGCTACCTCGGCGGAGCCCTAGCCCTCCTAGCGCTATGCGCCTTGGCATGGGCTCTGAGGCTAGCCGGCCCGGCGACCGCCGTAATAACGATAATCGCGGGGATCTCGGGAACGACGATCGACAGCCTCCTAGGAGCAGGAGTCCAAGCGAAATACCTCTGCAGGATGTGCGGGAGGATCGTCGAGGATCGAAGCCACTGCGGCCTAGAAGCCGAGAAGATAGCCGGGGTAAGCTGGATAGATACGCACGCGGTAAACTTGATCTCGACCGCGGTCGGGGCTGCGATGGCCGCGGCCTTGGCGGGCGGCCTCTAGCGGCGGATGGGACCCGGGGACGGCTACAAGCCTAACGCGCATGATGAAGCATCGCCCAAACTCTGGGGAGGTTAAGCCCCGGGCGGGCTTCGAACCCGCGGCCTGCGGCTTTCCCGCGCTCCTTAAGCCGATACAAGGCCGCCGCTCTACCTGCTGAGCTACCGGGGCGGCTCCCGCTTCCAGCGCTCCCAGCCTAGATTTTAGATTTTTGGCCGCTCGCGTTTTTAGGTTGAGGCTTGTAAAGCCGTCGCGATCGTTAGGGCTGCGAGGATTAGGGTGAATAGGTGGGGCTTCAGCTTTTCCGACGCCCTCATGATCATCGATATCGTTGTTATCGAGATTAGGAGGGCCGTTAAGATCGATGCGAGGATCGCCAGCTGCGGGAGGGCTGATACCGATTCACCGTGGAGCATATACGAGTATATCGACCCCCCGATCGTCGCCGGTATGCTCATTAGGAATGAGAGCTTTAGCGCCGCGGTCGGGTGATAGCCCAAGAGGAGGAGAGTTAGGATTGTCGTCCCGCTTCGGCTGACCCCAGGGAGGGTTGAGAAGCCTTGAGCGAGCCCGGCCACGATTCCATCTCTGATCGGCTTGAGGTCGCCGAGCGTGCTGGGCCGAATCCCCTTTCTAATCCATAGGAGGATGCTGGTTGCTAGGTAAAGCACACCCACGAGGAGCATGGATAATCTGTCGAGCTTCTCGAGGGATTCTGCTACGAGCCAAGCCAGGGGCGCGCCGACCAAGCCCGTAACCGCCGTCGAGGATACGAGGAAGAGCAGAGTCCTTCTCCCCATCCCGCTGAACCTAATCCCTCTAAGAACATCATAGACCTCTCTCCTGAGGTAGATCGCGGCCGCTAGGGCTGTCGAGCCGTTTAGGAATAAGCCGAGGAGATACGCGGTCGATGGGGGGTAGCCCGCCCAGTAGAAGATCATGAGCAGGATTGTCTTGCTGCTAACGGGAATCCACTCGAAGACCCCTTGAGCGGCCCCGGAGATCGCCCCGAGAAGAACGTCATAGATCACGCTCAAGATGCATCAGCCCGCCTCTTCAGGGGTGGAAAGCCCCGCCAATATATTCCCTTTTCCTCGAAAAAGCTGATATATCGACCGGGAGAAGTTTTCTCGAGAAGGAAGGGTCTTGATAATTCTCCCGAGGAACGTCTCGGAGAAGGAGTGCAGGCTTTGCGGGAGGAGGCTTAAGCAGATCTCCGGGAGCATAGGGGTCTGCGTCGACTGCCTTAGGGAGAAGCCGGATGAAGCTCTACCATACGCTATGAAAACTCATCGGGAGAGTAGGGGGAAGTTCGGCCTGCCGCCGGAGCCCCCCAGAAGCAAGGGCGGGATAAGATGCGGACTCTGCAGCGCGGACTGCGTAATGGGCGAAGGCGAGGCCGGATACTGCGGGCTCCGGAGAAACGTCGGCGGAAGGCTCGAGTCCACGGTGAACAGCGAGCGCGCGCTGCTCCACTACTACCTCGACGCACACGTCACGAATTGCTGCGCCGCTTGGTTCTGCCCCGCGGGGACCGGGGCGGGCTATCCCAGATACGCCGTCAGGGACGGCCCGGAGTACGGCTACTATAACCTAGCCCTATTCTTCTATGGATGCAGCTTCGACTGCCTCTTCTGCCAGAACTGGTCTCATAAGAGGCTTGGGGAGGGAAGGGTGGTCTCGGCCGATGAGCTCGTCGAGCTTACGCTTAGGGAAAGTAGGATTACGTGCTGGTGCTGGTTCGGCGGATCCCCGGAGCCTCAGCTCCCCTTCGCGCTAAACGCCTCTCGGAGAATTCTCGAGGAGAAGCCCGAGAAGAGGATAGTTAGGATATGCTTTGAGTGGAATGGATGCGGCGCGAGGGAGCTCGTGAAGAGGGCCGGCGAGCTCGCATACGTGAGCGGCGGGAACATCAAGTTCGATCTCAAGGCGTATACGCCGAGCGTCCACCTAGCCTTAACCGGGAGGGATAATAAGCGGACCTTCGAGAACTTCGAGCTCATCTATCGAGAGTTCTACGAGAGGAGGCGCGGGATCCCGGTCCTAAACGCCACCACGCTCCTCGTCCCCCACTACGTAGACGAATACGAGGTCTCTAGGATCGCGGAGTTCATCGCCAGCCTCGACCCCGAGATACCCTACAGCCTCCTCGTATTCCACCCGGATTACCTCATGAGCGACGTAACGGTTACCCCGAGGAAGCAGGTTGAGGAATGCTATCAAGCGGCTAAGAAGCATCTTAAAAACGTGAACGTCGGGAACGTGGCGCTCCTAGGGCTCGCCGAAGCCGGATTATAAAATACGCGCTCTAAAAGGATAAATCGACGGCGACCGGTTATGAATTCGAGCTAATGGCGGAGGTCGAGATCCTAGTTAAGCCTCCGAGCAGGAGGGCCGCGCGGGAGGCCTTAAGGAGGATAGTGGAGGAGGAGCCTCAGGCGGTTCTCCTCAATCTTCCGGAGAGCATAGAAGACCTCGTGGCTGAGCTGGCTTCCGGGATCATGGATTATGAGAGGTTCTTCGAGGAAGTCGGGGGTAGGCTTCCGGAGCCCCCGGCGGCTTGGCTTAAGGGATACGAGGAGATCTTGGAAAGCCTGTCCAAGATTAGGAGGAGATTCGACGTGTACTGTTATGGAGATCCGGCGGCTTTTAGGGTGAGCGCGGAGCATTCCCTTCAGCTCGCCCTCCTAACCCTTAGAAGCATGATTACGGGCAGAGTCGATGTTAGGGAGTGGCTCAGAGTCCTCGGCGAGGGAGCGAGACTGTGGGAGGCCGCCTCCGAGAGGGAGGCCGAGAAGGCCGCCAGCATCTCGACGAACTACGATAAGTCGATATGCATCTCCGATTACGCGCCAGCCCATCTAAGAAATAGGCTGAAGCTTGAGGGCGTGAAGCTTAGGGTAAGGTATCTCGGGCAGCCGTATCACTTCACGCCGATCGAGATCCTGAGAAGAAAGCTCGCAAAGGGGGCGGTCGATGAGAAGGAGGCCGAGGAGCTCGTAAGAGAGCATATACGATTCGTTCGAGAATACCTTTACCGGAAGCCGCTCCCCGAAGCCGTCGAGAATTGGAGCAGCCGAAAGCTATACTGGATCCGCGGGGAGCGCGGATCGTGAGGAGCCCCCTCCGCGCGTCCGCCTAGTTTCCGGTGAATGATTTATTTCCGGGGATTGGGATTAAGCGCTTATGAAGCCGGCGTTAATCGTTATCGATTTTCAGGAGAGGCTCGCCAAGCACGTATCGGGGATCGAGGACATCCTGAGGAACGCCGTGAAGCTGATTAAGGCTTGCAGGATCCTCGGAATACCCATAATCCTAACCGAGCAGATTAAATTGGGCGAGACCGTAAAGGAGGTTCGGGAAGTCCTCGACTCCGAGCCCGTTACGAAGGCGAGCTTCAGCTGTATGCGCTGCGGGGAGTTTCTGCGCAGGCTTAGGGAGGTCGGCCCGGACACCTGCATCCTAGTCGGGATTGAAGCGCACGTCTGCGTGCTTCAGACAGCATTAGACCTTCTGGGAGAGGGCTATCGAGTCTACGTGGCTCTAGACTCCATCGGGTCTAGAAGGGATTACGATAAGGAGGTTGCCGTGCTTAGAATGGTTCGGGAGGGGGCGATTCCGGCGACCTCCGAGGCGATAATCTACGAGCTCCTCGAAACCGCCGAGCACGAAAAGTTTAGGGAGATATTGGGGATAGTGAAGGAGGGGTAGGCGGGGTTGGTTTAAATAGGGTTTCCGGGGGCCTTGTCTCCGTGCACGAATGGGCTTTAGCGGAGGCCGTCGTCTCGGCCGCTTCTAAGCTTGCCGGCGAGCGCGGGCTTGGGAAGATCACGTTAGTCAAGATTAAGGTTGGGGAGCTTCAGCAGATAGATCTCGAGGTCTTCAAATTCGCTCTAAGCCAGATCGCCGAGAAGCTTCTACCGGAGGCGGGCTTCGAGATAAGCGTGGAGAGGGCCGAGTTCAGGTGCAGGGCCTGCGGGAGGACTTGGAGGTTTAGGGGGGAGGAGCTCGACCCCGAGATTAGGGAGGCGATTCACGTGATCCCCGAGGTGGCCCACGCTTTTCTGAGGTGCCCGAGATGCGGTAGCCCGGATTTCGAGGTCGTTAAGGGCAGGGGCGTCTGGATCGAGAGTATAGTGGGTGAGAAATCGGGATGATAGATCCTAGGCTTAGCGTAATAGACGAGAGGCTCGGGAGAATTAAGAGGCTTATAGCCGTCGCGAGCGGGAAGGGCGGGGTTGGGAAGAGCCTGATAGCGTCGACCCTAGCCCTAATACTCTCCGAGAAAGGGTTTAGAGCCGGGCTGATGGATCTCGACTTCACGAATCCCTCAACCCACCTAATTCTCGGAGCCGAGTCGGCTTACCCGCTGGAAGATAAGGGAGTTGTGCCGCCCAAGGTTCGCGGCGTCAGCTATACCTCGATAAGCTTCTTCACGGGAGGAAAGCCGTCACCTCTAAGAGGCGAGGACGTAACGAACGCCTTCATAGAGATTCTGGCTCTAACGAGGTGGGGTGATCTAGACTATTTAGTCATCGACACGCCCCCCGGGATGGGAGACGCCCTCCTAGACCTGCTGAGGCTCATCAAGAGGGTGGGCTTCCTAGTCGTCTCGACGCCCTCAAGGCTCTCCCTCGAAACGATTAAGAAGCTTATCGAGATACTTAGGAGCGTTCGAGCGCAGGTGATAGGCGTCGTCGAGAACATGGCGAGCGCGGAGATGAAGTCGATTAGAGGGGAGGTCGAGGAGCTGGGCGAGAGGTATCTGGGCTCGATATCCTTCGATCCAGAGGTCGAGGAAGCCATCGGAAACCCCGATAAACTTCTTGGAATCAGGTTCGCCGAAGATCTCAGGAAGGTGGCGGATAAGCTAGTTTAACGATCAGAAGAGCTCTCCTCATACCAAGCCTTTCTAAGAGTCCTACACCTAACCTCCGTAAACTCGGATAACTCGTCGATCAGCTCCATAGTCTTCTCAAGCCTAGGCTCTGGAAGCTTATGACCATAATTATCGTATCCGACCACGACGAAGACGGGCTTAATCCTGCGAACCCAATAAACGAGCAGGCTTAGATCGAAGTCTAGGATGGGCTCTATAACGAGAGCCTTATACCTGTGGCCCAGGCGCGCCATCGCCTCAAGCCTCTCAACGGGCTGAGGAGCCCTAGAGATTCCTCGAAGATGCCTATTCGTCTCCACCGTCGCCCCGAGGACCACGTTATCCCCGAAATCGAACTCCCGATAACGCTTAGGATTCTTCGTGAGGAAGAAGAAGGACGCAGACCTATTCCTCGAAACGTTCTCGAGAACCTTGAGGATCCAATCCCTCGGAACCCAGTCCCCGAACAGATCGCCCATATCGCAGACGAAAACGAAAGATCTCCTCGAAAACCTCCTATCAAGCCTCCAAGGAACGAGGGTCGGAGCGAAATCCCTCTCAGCATAAGGCTGAACACCCATGCTAGCGAGCTTCGCAGCAAGCCTCCTGGCCCAGCAATTATGACTTAATAGCCCATTCGCTATGAAAGTCCCAGCTGAAGTGGTTATGTCGTAGACCGTTTCGATATCGCCCTTTTCGACCTCCACGTATTCGTCGAGAGCAAATTTTACGCTCTTCCCGAAGATTCCAGCCTTTTTCCTCTTTATCGCGGGATAGGTCAAGGCGAAGAACCTCAGCCCCTCAGAAATGCCTCCAACGAGCCTTATACCCCGTTCTTCCGAAACGAAATTAAAGTTAAACGCTCTGGCATACTCGATAGTTCTCTTCTTTACCTCCTCATCGTGGGATGATATTCTTAGTATTGAGCACGAGTATGAGCCTTCGGCGTCGTAAAGGCCTGCCAGAAACCCCCTCATATAATCTGGTGTAGGCTTCTTTCTCTCAATTATCGATAAAACTCCATCGTAGACCCCTCTGCTCCAAGATTCTATTTTCTTCAGAATAGATGTCTCGGTTTTATGCGTTGAAATCTTCAAATTCTTTCCGATCTTTAACCTGTTCAGGAATTCTATGGTTCTGGTAAGTGCTTCAGAATCCTTCATCGCCAACCTCGTAAAGAAGCTCCTCTTATGCGGATAGTAACGTATGGATCCATCTCCGAGGAAGATTCCCGCTATATACCCCTTCATATATTCGGTTGTGAACTCCGGCGGAGGGATCGGCTCACTTATGAATTTTAACGGGTAACCCCATTTAGCTACCTGCCTCGTTTTCCTAAACACCAGTTTTTCTCCCTCATCACCTCCCCCTCTCCTCTTTACTAACCATACATGATCCTCAGTAGTTTTGATGGAAGTGCGCTCACCTTTCACGAGGAACACTCTTCGCTTCCTTCTTTTCACCTTATTTATCACCACAGCTTTCTCAAGATACCTATATCCGTGCGTTTGCTGTTCGGAGAAGCCAACTACTTCTTCACCCACCTCAATCTCTCTTATGGGTTTCCAGATTAAATCAGCCGTCAAGACGAGAGAATCTCCAGTAACGCAGTAGACGCATGCGTGTAGGCATCCTATGACCGGATTCCAAGTCTCGGTTATCTCGCCAAATCGCTTCAAGGCATTGGATCCTTTTAATATCTTCTACGCGGTTTTTATTTTAGTTTCGTCATCGGGATTAATGACTTGCTTCCGAAGACCTTGTTATGTTGTCTCATCACGCATCTATTCCAGACGACGGTTATCCTCGCCTAGTTAGGAATTTTGGGAGATGATGGGCGGGCTTCTGGGGGGAATCTAGAGAAACACACGACGGCAATCCGCTTATACTCGGATGGAATGCTCTTGATCTCTTCATCGCTTAAGCCGTCCGGGGGGATTTCTTCCGGCATCCGAGGCGGATTTCCCCGAGCTCCCTGATTAACCGTATTGCGCGGCTTCTAGGATGTGAGGAGCTCTCGATAGAGGCTTAGATGCCTTCTAGCCATCCTCACCCACTGGGTTCTTATGGCGTATCCGTATAGGGAGCTCATGTAAGCGACGACGTAATCGTAGTTTCTTACGCACCATTTTATGATCTTGGCGAGCTCCGTGGGGTTCATGGGGGTTACGGTCGTCCTGGGGGAGAACTGGTATAGCTCGAGGAGCCTCGGGACCCTCGTCCCTATTATCGGCTTAAAGCTGCCCATCGAGAGGTGCAGTATCCCGCTGACCGAGTATTTTCCGGCCACGTCTCTATATGGCAGGATTATGATGTCCGAGAGGGCCGCGATCCGGAGGATCTCGTCGTCGGATAGGTATCTATCGAGGAATATTACGTTCAGCTTCCTCGATTCTTCCTCGATCGCCTCTATCATCTTCTCCGCTTCGGGGTCTCCTCCAACCCTCTTCTCCCCGGCTATAAGCAGCGTGAAGTTCTCCCTAAAGGGCTCTAGGCTGTTCATCGCGTTTACGAGGAGATCTAAGCCCTTGTCCCTCCTTAGAAAGCCGGGGGTCGTCAGGATTATTCCCGGGGCCTCCCTTTCCCTGAGCCCGAGGGAGAGTAGGAGCTCCTTCCTCGTCTCGTCGAGGTGGGGGTTCAGCAGGGTTCCATGAGGTATTCGGCGGACTATCGTGGGATCTATCCCCTGGTTATGAAGCTCGAACTCCATGAGGTAGCTGTGGACTATCAGGGCGTCCGCCCGATTTAGTTCTCGCTGAAAGGCGAGCGTCTCCGGGCTCCGCGACGATGGGTGATAAACCGTGTGAAGGGTGAAGACCACCTTCTTAACGAGGTTCTCCCTCTTAGCCTCTAAGCAGGCTTTGAGAATCCTATCATCGCGGCCGTAGATGCCGTACTCGTGCTGAACGTGGAGGATGTCGACCCCGCCTATCTCCGAGATCGAGTCGAGAAGCCTACTGTAATCATCCGACCCGCCTTGAATGAAGGATGGATGAACCTCTACGTCGCCCTCGAGCCTAACCTCGGACCCGCCTTCACCGATATCCGAGAGGACGTAGATCTCGAGCTCGGGGTAGAGGGGCTTTAGGGCGCGAATCAGGAAGCGCGTATACTCGGCGACCCCGCAGTGGGTAGGCGGATAGGTCGAGACATAGGCTAGCCTAAGCATCCTCCCCCTAGTACAGATTTCGCCCACAGCTAAGATAAACCTTAACATCACGGAGGCGGTCTCCCGGAAAGCTTAATATCGGCCGCAGCCTCCTCAAGGGGCGGTCGGATGACCACGCCGCTCACGCTTCTGAGAGCCGTCGCCCTAACGGCCCTATGCGTCCTAACGGTTTACTACTCGGCTAAGATACTCTCGAGGCTTAGGAAGAGCACGGTGGTCGCCGGTAGGATCTTCCTAGCGGAGCAGCACGTTAAAGCCGCGGGCTTAATGATCTCGATGGCCCTCCTCTCGGTGAACATCTTCACCGCGACCCTCCTGCTCGAGGACCCCTTCATCAGGGAGGTGGGCAGGCTCTTCGCGGACCTGTCCCTCGTACTGATCTTCCTAACCCTCTACACGGTCTACGGGGTGATCAAGCGGGTATGAACTACGGAGGCCTGCTCGGGGTCATTCTCACGAGCGTCGCCCTAGTCCTGGCGATAATAACATTGGTTCTGAGCTCCCGGAAGCCGAAGATAGCTCTCAGCAAGACGTTCCTGATGAAGGATAGGGTTCTCCGAGGCGCGAAGATCTTCATGATAGGTATACTGATGCTAACCGCCGACATGTTCGCCTACATCCTCCACTCGCTAGACCTCTTAGAGCGCGGCCCCTACGTAATCATATCAATCGTATGCGGCTCGGGGCTCGCGATAACCTCATCTTACTTCTTCTACGAGCTCATAAGAGTAATAACCGCGAAGTAGGTGGGGCCGCTGGGATTCGAACCCAGGACCTCGCGGGTTCCCGCCCCTCCCCCTTAAAGGGGTCCCAAGCCGCGAATCATAGCCAAGCTAGACCACGGCCCCCGCTCCTTAGAGGCGGGCGTCTCCCTATTTAGAGTTAATCGCCGCGGAGGTTATATCCAGAGTTCGCTCTCGCCGAATAGCTTCTCCCCCTTACCCTCCTTCGATCCTCGGCGCGATTAGGTATTCGAGCTTCCCGGATGGTATTGGGAATCCGAGCTTTATCGGCTTATTCGTCGTTAGCTCCATTACGAGCTCGTCGCTTAGAGCCGATCCAGCCTTCACTATCTTCTCCAAGTAGTTTATGCTGAAGTGGGCCCAAACCTCCTTATCGGTCTCGATCTCGTAGATCGCCGCCCCGGATTTCGAGAACTTTATCTGGGCTCCGCCCAGCTCTCCCTTGGCCGCGAGGATCACCTCCTCGGGGCTTATGGTTACCTTAACGTAGTCGCTTAACGCCTTGCAGTCTCTTATCGCCTCCCTCACCGCCTTCGAGCTTATCCTCGCTCTAGCATCGAAGGTAAGCTTCGGGGTTACGCTCCTCGCCTCGACCGTTTCTAGGGTGTTGAACGTGAAGACCCTCTGCCTGCTCCCCGTCGCGTCCACGACTATCATCTCGAGCTTCTTCTCGCCCTCGCTATAGGATAGGGTTAGGCTCTCCCCGCTCTTCACGTTCTTCAACAGCTTTATGAGCTCCGAGAGGTTTATCGTCATCTGAAGCTCGCCCTCGCATTCGTATTCCTCGGCCGCGGAGCTTGATAGCTCGAAGTCGACTAGGGATATGTGGGCCGGATCCATGGCGACGAGCCTCATCCCCTCGCCCGTTATCTTAAAAGTCCCCTCGTCCGCTACCGCTTGGATCGCCTTGAGCAGATCCGAGAAGTAGTCGGCGCTCGGCAACCTCATCCGAAACGACATCTCTCCTCGGGGATTCTAGTTGCGCTAGGGCTTAATTAAGGTTGATTCAGCTCCGCGGGAGAATATCTTCTTCAGTCATACCGGCGGATAGCCCGGATCTAGCGAGGCCAATATTGATATTATGCTGAGGCGGCTTCTCGGACGAAGTCGGATGAGCCTCAGGATCGAGCTCAGGGGGAGGATCGAGCTCAGCTCCGAGGCCGAGGGGGTCGCGGCGGAGATAGAGGAGGCGTTCAGGGATCTCGAGGGATTTCTGGATAGGGGGAGGGAGAGATACGGGGAGGAGGCTGCGAGGCTTAGGTCGAGGAGGCTTCGGGGTAGATGGGTTGAGGTCGAGATCGAGTCCGGGAGAAGTCCAAGAGCGCACGACGTTCTACTCAGGCTTAAGAACCTTCTAGCGCAGAGGGTCGGGGCTAAGAGGGTTGGGGTTAGGAGGATAGTCGTAGACGGGCTCGAGGTTAGGATCGGGGGCGGGCACGTGGGAGCCGAGCGGGCTAGGGAGCTTCTAAAGGGCGCCGCCGAGGTCTTTGAGGAAGCCGGCAGCCTCATCCTGAGATTCAGGGATCTTACGGATCGCGATCTCAGGGAGCGGGTCGTCGATAGGGCCATCAAGCTCGTCAGGGTCGAGGAGGCTAGGGTCGAGGGGGAGAAGCTAGCCCCCTTCGGAGCTGTTCTCAGAAGCGGTTCTAGGCGGGAGCACAGGATCCTAGCCGACGTAGCCGTCGAGGCGGAGAAGCGCGGATGGATTAAGCGCTATCCGGGTAGGGGCCAGTGGATCTACGCTCCTCCCATGACAGCGTTGACCCGAGCGCTCGCCCAGCTTATAGTGGACCGGGTTGCGAGGCCCCTCGGATTCGAGGAGTGGATGTTCCCGAGGCTGGTCCCCATGGAGGTCTTCAGGAAGCTCACAACCTATATCGAGCACCTTCCAGACGGCGTCTTCTATGTCTGCGCTCCCCCGAGAGATCCCTCGGCCTTCGAGGAGTTTAAGCGGGAATACGTTCTGAGAAGGGAGCTTAGAACGGATCTCCTCAAGAAGGTTCTCGGGGAGCCGAGCTACATAATGGAGGCGATCCAGTGCACCGCCTTCTACCAGTTCTTCAGCGGGGAGATAGTCAGGATCGAGGATCTGCCGGTCAAGGCGTATGAGCTTCTAGGCGGATGGACTTGGAGGAACGAGGCCGGGGGGGTTGAGGGGCTCGTGAGGACGAACGAGTTCTGGAGGCTTGAGATGGTCTTCCTCGGAACGCCGGATCAGGTAACCGAGCTCAGGAACAAGATAGTTGACCTAACCCTAGACTTGCTAGATAGGGAGCTCGATATGGAGTGGAGGATCGTGGCGGGAGCGCCCTTCTACCTATCGCCTCAGGAGGCCTCCAAGAGGCTCATCGACATCTCCCACGTGAATAGGATACCGACCCTCGACGTCGAGGTCTATCTCCCCTATCGGGGGCCGAGGGAGGAGGCGGAGTGGCTTGAGATAACCGCCGCCAGCGTTCACCGAGACTTCTACGTGAAGAACTTTAGAATAAAGGAGGCTAAGGGCAGGGAGATTTGGACCGGGTGCACGGGTCATGGGCTTAGCAGGTGGGCCGCCGGATTCCTAGCGAGACACGGATTCGACTACGATGACTGGCCTAAAGCCGTTAAGCAGATTATCGGAGAGCTTCCAGAGCCTCCGAAAACCGTAACGTAGACCATCCTAGAAGAACGCCCGGATTAAATTTTGATTTTTAGATCTTGCTTCCTTCAAGGCTGTGAGAGGGGGGCTGATGGAGGGGGCTTGAGGCTAACCGTCCGCGGAATATACTCGACCGCCTTGATAAAGCTGCTGATCGAGAAAGGATTCGAGATAGTTAACCCGACGAGATCCCAGATGGAGAGGTTCGGGATAGCCGAGCGCGGGGAGCCGGATCTGGAGATAATCGATTCCCAGCTCGATAGGAACTGCATCGAGGCCAGGGGGCTACCCGAGGCCTTGGAGCAGGTGTTAGGCTGCTTAAGGAAAACTTTTGCTGATCTGATTATTCTTAAGCTCAACGCCTCGGAGAACTTCGCTCAGGCTAGGATAGGGTTTCCGAACGAGGCGAAGCTTAAGCTGGACGAGCTGCGCTCGGAGGTGGCGTACACGGTTCCCTATCATCATTATTGTCGGGCTGGCGGGGAGGGGCTTTCAAGCATGGTGAGCATAGCGGAGGACCTCGTCGAGAGCGGCGTCGTCCCGGCCGAGGAGATGTCGAAGAAGTTCGAGGAGCAGGTAAGCAGGCTCGCCCCCAGGCTTCGATCCATGGTAAGGATAATCCACGTTAAGCCCGATGGGAGGAGGATAGTCTTGGGGCCCGGTAGGGTCGTTTGGAGGGGCGAGGGGAGGGCTAGGATAATGAGGAGAATTACGGGATTCGGCGTCTATGACGGGCTCGGGGTCGAGAAGAGCCCGGGAGACTACGCGATAACCGAGGTCTCGAGATTTCAGCCTTGGATGAAGACGAGCTACTACAGCGTGTCGGGGGAGCTTAAGGGGCGCTACTACAACGTATCGACCCCCATCTCCCTTTACTCCGACCACGTGCATTACTTCGACCTGGAGGTGGACGTGGTCGTTAAGCCGAACTCGGAGCCCGAGATAATCGACGCGGAGCCCCTCGAGAAGGCCATCCGGGAGAATAGGATCTCGGAGGAGCTGAGGGAGAAGGCTCTCAGGATCGCCGAGGAGATCGCCGCGAAGCAGCCTTAGAAACCCCGAGATACCATATCCCACCCAGCCTAGGGCCGAACCCCCTTACCCCGGCTAGGGATTTTACCAGTAGATACGCCGGGACCATGCTCAGAGCCGCGTGGAGGACGTTGAAGAGGGCGGTTAGGATCATCACCATGGAGAACGCCGCGAAGCCGCTCAGTGGGCGGAGGCCGAGGATCATGGAGATGCTGGCGGCCGCGACCTCGAGGAATTCGGGGAACATGAAGACTAATACGAGGTAGTTTAGCAGGCTCATAGCGCCGACCCTGAGCGCGCATCCGAGGAGGGAGCCGAGCAGCAGGCCGCGCCGGCTTGAGAGCTTGAAGCCCAGCCAGAGGCCGAGGACCATCATCCCGACGGCGATGAACTTCATGGTGGGCCCGAGGGGCGTGTAGGAGCCTACGAGGAGCAGGGCGAGCCAGTAGACGAGCGAGGAGATCGCGCCCGCCTCGGGGCCTAGGAGCAGGAATGCTAGGATTATCGGGATCTCGGCTAGATCGAACCTGAGGTAGGGTATCGGCGGAAAGCTGAAGGAGAGCGGCAGGATTGCTAGGATCGCCGCTAGGCCGGCCATGGAGCTTGAGCAGGCCACGAGCAGGCTCAGCCTCTTCTTCACGGTCGGCGGGCTCTCCCGGCCGTCTAATAAATTCTTGGTGAATACCTAAAAATAGGTATCTTCGATCAGGCCCGAAAAGAAGTCCTTAACGGCTCGCTCGTAATCCTCCAAAACCCCGATATCCGTCCAGTAGCCCTTGTAGATGTAGGCGTAGAGCCTCCCCTTGTCGGCTAGAAGGGGGATGACGTCCTCCTCGAGCGAGCAGCGCCCCGAGCCGGGGATGTAGTCGAAGATCTCGGGCTCGAAGACGTAGATCCCGGCGTTCACGAGGCCCGGGACTGCCTGCCTAGGCTTCTCCCTGAAGGCGATAACCCTTCCCTCCTCGTCGATCGAGACCAGGCCGAACCTGCTGGCGTCGTCGACCTTCGCTAGAACCATGGTGGCCGTGGCCCTCTTCCCCTCGTGAAACCTTAGAAGATCGCTTATGCTAAGCCTGTCGAAGAGGATGTCGCCGTAGACCACGAGGAACCTGCCGTTGAGCTTCGCCTCCACGTTCCTGATGGCCCCGGCGGTCCCCAGGGGAACCCGCTCGAAGGCGTAGTCTATCCTAACCCCGAGCTGCTCCCCATTCCCGAAGTATTTTACGAGGTGTTCTCCGAGGTGGCCGACCGCTAGGATGAAGCTGTAAAGCCCCTGCCGCTTAAGCCTAAGGATTATGTGCTCTATGATCGGCTTATAGCCTATCGGCATCATGGCCTTCGGGATGCTCTTTGTGAGGGGGCTCATCCCGATCCCGAGGCCGCCGCATAAGATTACGCACTTCATGGATTCTCGGAGAAGCTTCTCCCGAACGGCCTCGATTATGAAGGCCGTCCGCTTCCTCGGCGGAACCCTGCTCTTGAGCTCCTCCCAGAGATCTAGCGGAAGCTCTATACTCGTTCTATGCTTTCGCACGGAATATTCCGCAAGCGGTCTATATATAATCTTTAAGCATCCCGCACCCAATCTGGAAGCCGGGAATATAGTTATTAGGAGAGCTCTAACCCCTAATCCCTTGAGGCAATATGCTGAGGGTCGGAGTTAATGGCATGGGCAGGATCGGGAGGCTATTCACGAGAGCCGCCTTCCAGCATCCGGAATACGGCAGGAGCTTCGAGATCGTGGCCTTCAACGATCTAGCGGACAACAAGACCACCGCCTTCCTCCTGAAATACGACTCCGTTCACCGGAAATGGGATCGGAAGATCGAGGTGACCGAGAAGGGCATCTCGATCGACGGCCACGAGCTGAGAGGATTCCAAGAGCCGGATCCATCGAAGATACCGTGGAATGAAGCCGGCGTAGACCTCGTTATCGAGTCGACGGGGAGGTTTAGGGCGAGGGCCGACGCGGCGAAGCATCTGAGAGACGGCGTGAAGAAGGTCTTGATCTCGGCTCCGTCGAAGGACGCCGACGTAACGATCGTCCCCGGCGTGAACGACGAGATGCTCGACCTGAAGAAGCATGACGTTATCTCGGCGGCGTCCTGCACGACCAACTGCCTAGCCCCCATGGTGAAGGTCTTGGTGGACAGCTTCGGGCTTAGATACGGGTTCATGACCACCGTCCACGCCTATACGAACGATCAGAGGATACTCGACCTAGTCCACAAGGATTGGAGGAGGGCGAGGGCCGGGGCTCTATCCATAATACCGACCACGACCGGGGCGGCGGCGGCGCTCCACCTCGTCATCCCCGAGGTTAAGGGCAAGCTTCACGGAATAGCGCTAAGGGTCCCCGTCCCCGACGGCTCGATCACGGACCTAGTCGCCGTCCTAGAGAGGGAGGTTACGACCGAGGAGCTGAGGGAAACCTATCGGAAGGCCGCCGAAGGAAAACTGAAGGGCATAATGGAGTATACGGAAGACCCCATAGTCTCGGTCGACGTGATCGGGAACCCGCACTCCGTCATAATCGACGGGCTGAACGTCATGGCTCTCGGAGACCGCAACGAGATAGTGAAGGTTCTGGGATGGTATGATAACGAGTGGGGATACAGCAATAGACTCGTGGACGTAGTCCTGATGATAAACAAGCAGCTTTAAAGGCATAATTCCTTTTTTCTAAAACTTCATCTCTCAAAGCCTCATCCCCCGCTCGATCGGGGGCGGCGCCCCCGGGGGCAGAACAGTTTTATTTTCCGCCCTCGATTCTTCTCATCAAGGAGGTGCGCGGCCTTTGAGCTTAAGTTTCAGGACTCTAGACGACGTGGACGTCTCTGGTAAAACCGTGATCGTTAGGGTAGATCTGAATTCCCCCGTTGATCCGGAAACTAAGAAGATCCAAGATAATGAGCGAATTCAGGCGCACGCGAAGACTTTGAGGGAGCTTTCCGATAGAGGGGCTAAGGTCGTCGTCCTAGCTCATCAGGGCAGGAAGGGCGGCGCCGACTTCCTCCCACTCAAGCAGCACGCCGAGCTCTTGTCGAGACACGTCGGCAAGCCCGTGAAGTATGTTCCGGATCTAGTTGGTGAGGAGGCTGAGAGGGCGATAAAAGGCCTGAAGAGCGGCGAGATACTCCTGCTCGAAAACGTCAGAACCCTAGACGAGGAGACCAAGGAGGCTAGCCCGGAGGAGCACGCGAAGGGCGCGCTTGTCTCGAAGCTCTCCAAGCTCGCGGATCTCTTCGTCCTCGACGCCTTCTCGGTCGCCCACAGATCCCACGCCTCGATAGTCGGCTTCGCCGCCGCGCTGCCGGTCGTCGCCGGAAGGGTTATGGAGCGGGAGCTTAGGGCGCTGAGCGAGCTGCTCGAGAAACGCGAGAGGATAATTCTATTCATGGGCGGGAATAAGCCCGAGGACTGCATTAAGGTCGCCGAGACAATCCTAGCCCGAGGGAGGCCCGAGATAAAGACCCTGCTCTCGGCGGGAATCCTAGGCCAGCTCTTCCTCCTAGCCGAGGGGAGGGATCTCGGCGAGCCTAGCATGGAGTACATCAGGAAGAAGGGCTTCGATAAGCTCCTCGATAGGGTTAAGGATCTAGCCGAGAAGCTTGGAGAGAAGCTTCAGAAGCCCGTGGACGTGGCCTGCGACGCCGACGGGAAGCGGCTCGAGGTTAGCGTGAGCAACCTGCCGGCCCCCGGGCCGATCATGGATATAGGCGGGGAGACCGCGAAGACCTATACGAGGATAATCAGATCGGCGAGCGAGGATGACGCGATAATAGTTAAGGGGCCTGCGGGCGCATACGAGCACGAGCGGTTTAGGAGGGGGACCGCCGAGATCTACAGGGCCCTGGCGGAGTCCAAGGCGTTCACCCTGATCGGGGGAGGCGATTCCTCGACCGCGATAAGGCTCGTGGGGCTTAGGGTGGAGGACTTCTCCTACGTCAGCTTAGCCGGGGGCGCTCTAATCCACTTCCTATCAGGGAAGAAGATGCCCGGAGTCGAGATCCTGAAACGATCCTAAACCCCCGGCAATTTCACAATCATTACATACTCCCCCCTGAAAACCACCTCGGAGCCCCTCGGAATTCTTCTAGGAGGCTTGCCCACCTCCAAGATCAGATAGGCGCTCTCGCCTCGGCTCGGCGGGGTTAGCGGCTTGCCTAAGACCTCGTAGCGATCTCCGTGCAGAGCCTCAACCCAGTATCTCAGCCTGACCCCGGGGATCAGCAGCTTCGAGGCCGAGGGCGCGTATTCCGGTATCCGCTGAAGCTCCCGATACTCGCCCATGCTTATGCTAGGCTTCAAGGCTTTCACCATCGGCAGGCTTATCATGGTCATGAAGCCTAGGATTAGGAGGAATGCCGTGAGCTTGGCCCTCCCACCGACCTCGCCGACCAGCGGGGCAGCTATCGGCGGGATCATCATCGAGCTCATTAGGCTGAATCTGAAGAGCCATGAGGCCCCTAGGATCGGGAGGTTCAGGAGGATGAGCGTTAGCCCGGAGGCCATGGCCAGCGCGGATAGCCTACTCCTCCGGAGAATCCCGTAGACCAGCCCCGCGGAGCCGAGCAAGACGCTCGCCGGGAAATCCACCCTCGCCGAGGGGAGCCCCCGCCCGCCTCCAAACGGGTTCTCGATGAAGCTCAGAAGCTTAACGGTGTCGTAGCCGACTATCTGAGGGGCTGCGCTCATGGCTATCGCGAGGAGGATCATGGAGGTCGCCGCCGCTCCGGCCGAGCAACATCGCAGGATCCTCGCGCTCCCGGACTTCACGATATAGGAGAAGGCGAATAGGAGGAGGGCTAAGACCGCGAAGACGCCGTAGGTGAGGACGTGGGATAGGGCCGCCGCCGCGGCCGCGATCGAGGAGAGGATTACGGCTCTCCTGCAATCCTCCTCATTTACGGCGAGGTGGATGAAGGCGGCTAGGAATAGGAGGCTAACGTAGTTTTTGAGGAAGTCGTTCGCGAGCCTCAGGGTGTAGGGCGAGATGACGAAGCTTAGAGCCGCCGTTAGCCCGCTGAAACGGCTCACCCGCCTAAATGCCGCGTAGAGTAGGAGGCTCGTCAACCCCCCGTAGAAGGCCACGGCGAGCTTAAGCCCGAGGTTCTTATCCGGGGAGAGGAGATAGAAGGGGAGCAGGAGGTAATAGGTTAAAGGCGGATCCGGGTATTTGATCGCCCCCTCCGATGAGAGGCTTCTGAGCTGGATTAGATAGTAGGGGCCGTCTATCCCGTAAACTATCGGATAGCGCGTGTAGATGGCCAGTAGGATTGCGCACGCTAGGAGGAACGACGCGAGCAGGTAGGGCAGCTCGGATCTACTAACGATAGGCACGGTTCCAAAGCTTCCGCCGATCCTATTTAAGAGAAGCGCGATCGCAAAATTATATTCGAGCGGCGCATGGTTTTCTCGGATGAGCGAGCTATGGTATTTCTCCTACGGCTGGTCTCTCGATAAATCGCTTATGAAGAAGTGCGTCGGCGAGTGGATCGACGCTAGGCGCGCGGTTCTCAAGGGCTTCGAGCTGGTCTTCAACGCCTACTCACCCTCTTGGAGGGGCGGGGTGGCTAATCTCAGGGAGAGCGAGGGCGGGGAGGTTCGCGGGGTCGCTTATAGGATAACCTCGGAGCAGCTTGAGAGGCTCGATAGGCTCGAGGGGGTTCCGGGGAGGGCTGCTAGACTTAGCGTCTCGATCGAGGTTGAGGGCGCTGGAGCGGCTAGGGCGATAACCCACGTCGCGACGAACCCTAAGGAGGGCAGAGTCTACCCATCGAGGGAGTATCTCTCGGCGATGTGCCGGGGCGTGAAGCAGCACGGGCTCGGGGAGGAGGCCTTGAAGATCATCCGGAGAGCCGCTGGAGCCAAAATCCCTTAATCCTAGCTGGACGGATCAGATCTAGGCTTCGAGATGGGGGACGCTTACAGCTCTCTCTTTGGAGCCCTCCAGTCCTACGGCTACCTCGGAGCATTCATGATCTCGGTTCTGGGAAGCCTAGTCCCCTTCCTCCCGGTCCCGTACCTGATACCGATCGTATTGATGGCTAAGATCTTGGATCCGCTGATCCTAGGCGTTGCCGCCGGGGTTGGAGGAGCCCTCGGGAAGATAACCTCATACCTTCTAGGCAGGTTCGGTAGAAGATTCCTAAGCGAGGAAAGGAGGAGGAGGATGGAGGAGGTGGAGAAAGAGG
>JAPDJZ010000144.1 GCA_029258815.1 archaeon | reverse complement strand
CGTTAATACGGATGTGCCGATGGAGAAAAACCTTGGCTAGAAAGGTTAAGGTCACTCTTTCCCTCAGGGAAGACGTCGTAAGGAGGGCCAAGAGCAAGCTCGCCATGGAAGGCAGAAGTCTTAGCGACGCCGTAGAAGAGTTCTTGCTAATCTATGACGAACTCGATTTTCTCGATAAACTCTGTGAAAGCCTAGGTCTAGAGAGCAGATTCTATACGAGCTCCGAAATCACGTCCAATAGATCTACAGGACTTAAGGCCGAAGAAGTTGTGCGGGAGGTTCGGGATGAGCGATCAAACAATCTATCTAGACACTAGCGCCATAGTCAAGCGATAAGCCGTAGTGCTGGACAAATACCATAGGAGAGGTATCTTAGGAAATGCAAAGGAAGTGTTTTCCAAATTCATCGGGAAACGCGTCTTCTCGTAAAACTCGGCCAGTTAAAGCTTATTCCACTAAATCTAAAGATACTTATCGAATCCACCACCTACGTATTCAAGTATGGAATATACATCGCCGACGCAATCCAGCTGGCATCCGCTAAACGTGCCGATAGCTTCCTAACATTTGATAAAGAACTAGCTCAAATAGCCGAGATCGAAGGATTGAAAGTGACAGAATGACGACTAAACACATTGTCATATGAAAAAGACGTTTAATGCGCTTTTTAGGGGCGCGGCCTCCCAGCAGTCTAAAAGATCTTCTTAATCCTATGTTGCGTGTATATTTCTTGGATTTTGGCTTTCCACGGATGATCACAAGGTAGTCCTCACTCAGACCAGTTGGAGGTAAATACTTTATCGATCGACCTCGACGGAAGGTGGAAGTAATGCTTATTTAATAGCTATGTATTACAAAAACACGCATGAGCGAGATCGTAACTTTTAGAGTTAGTAGACGGTTGAAGAGGAGGATGGAGAGATTGAGGCATATTAATTGGAGTGAGTTGTTGAGGAGCTACGTAAGGCGGGTGGTCGAAGAGGAGGAAGAACGGCTAAGACCTAAACGAGACCTAGAGAGGGTGAAGAGGGCTGTGGAGGAGATGGATAGAATGGCGGCGCTCACCGAGGGTTCAGGCTGGATAGGCGCTGAGGAGGTGATACGTTGGCGGAGAAGAAGATATTCGTACTCGATGCGAGCGTAGTCGTAAAATGGTTTACTAGGGAGCCGCTTAGGGAAGAGGCCGCGGCCATTCGCCAAATGTATTTAGAAGGGGCCGTAGAATTAGAGGCGCCCTCTCTCTTATTTTATGAGGTCATAAACGCCTTAAGATATAATCCCGTACTGGGGAGTGAAGATGTGAAAAAGGCGGCTAGACTCTTAGAAGACATGCAAATAACCATACATGACTTCACCGAGCAACTGGCTTTAAAGACCATAGAAATCGCTTACAGGTATGGAATAACGATATATGATGCGGCTTACGTGGCGCTCGCCATGATCCGGGACGCAATACTTTACACAGCAGACGAGGAAATAGTTTCTAAGATATCAAAAGGAAATGTAAAGCATCTTAAGGAGTTCAGAACATCTAATGGACTGCTTCACGATAGCGGCGGGGAGAAACGATGAAGATCAACGTGATGTTCGCAAGAAGGGAGAAAGGATTAGAAAGTGAGGTTAAAAGAAAGCCGTTCGAAATCGCCATCATATTCGCCAGCGAGGTAATGAGCTGAAAATAAAGACTAAAGACATGAGATGGACTCTCATCCCCCCATTCTCTTCTCCATCTATAGCCTAGCAAGAAGAACCTTCAGTCACCCCATTTTCCTAAAATAAACTGTATGGTAAACCATGTCCAACCATCGATGAGATGAAAAGTGAACTATAGCCTAAGCCCAAACATTTCCTAAGCCCTATTACCCTAAGGCAGCCTATCCAATCTCAAAATGCCAATGTTTTGCAAAAAGAAACAATATTTCATTTCTATATCTTTCTTCGCGTTTTTCCAGAAGTTTTCACCTCAGACGGGTGATAGCGTTATTGTGGGCGCCGATTACGATCTCGTGCTCGAGGCTTTTCAGTGATTCTCCAACGCTTTCCACGAAGAGTTGAATGTTTTCCCTCTCGTTGTAGGTGGTTGTGACCACGGAGACTCCCGGTCCGCTCGATTTCATTGCATCCACTATCAGCTTCGCGTCATAAGTTTTTATCCGAAACTGGCCTGTGATCGTTGGTATGAGTGTCGATAGGGCTGTGAAGATTGTCGCGCTTCTTCTCCCGCTTCTAGCATTCCTGGCTCCCTTGGTCTATGGCTTCGGCGAATATGGGTGGGATGTACGCTCTTTCGTTGTTCCGCGCTATAAGGCTCCCAAGATCGGCGTGGACCTGAGGTTTAGGTCTTTTAGCGTCTCGGATTCCGGATTTATGCTGATTTTTCAGGCGAATAACACGGGCGAGGTGGATTTGAGGATCCTCTCCTTCGATGGGGTGGTTTACGCCTCTAGTGGTGAGGAGATCGGTGAGCTAAGCCTAGTTCATGAGGTCGATCTTCCCAAGGCTAGCTCCGGGGATCTCGTCTTAGAGTTGAAATCTAGGGAGATGGCCCTAGCCGGGCTCGTCTCGAAGCTCATCAGCGGTGATCGGGTGAGCTTGTCGGTTAAGGGAATTGCCCGGGTCGAGGTCTTAGGGGCTGTCGCGGAGGTCCCGGTCTCGGAGTCTTTTGAGGTTGATGCTGGAAAGTCGGTGAATGCGCTATGAGGATCCGCTGGTTCCTAACCCTTGGATATAGGTTGAATCTCGTCGGCTTGTTGGCCGGCTTTCTCCTAAGCTATGTCGCTCTCTCGGATAGGGCTTGGTGGGTTTTGGTCGGAGGATCGCTTGAGCGGCCGGCGTTCTTGGCTCAGCTTTCTCCTTTCAGGGTTACCTTGACCGCCCTCGGCGAACCCGTCATCATACCGATAATCCTATATCTAGTTCTTGGAACTCGGTTAAGCATACTCGTGGTCGCTGGGATGATGATCGCCGGATCGCTCACCGCGGCTAAGAGCTGGAGCAAGCACCTTTTCTCCCTAGATGGTTTCTGGACGCCGTTAGGCTTCCTGATATTCCTTTTCATCGGGTCGGAGTTTGTGAAGTTGAAGCTTGGGTTGTCTATACCCTTGGCCGGGCGATCCCTCGTGGACTACGCTCTTCCATATGGGGAAGAAAAGATCTTGACCCATATTCCCGTCGCGGCTGAGATAACTTGGGATTACTGGATGGCGCTCGCGGCCGGATTGCTCTCGCTCGCGGCGAAGCTCCTTCATCCGACCGGTCAGACAGCGTGAACGTAGATCTCTAAGAACGCTTGTCGACCGCTCTGAGAAGCCTGCTGACAACTTCCTCCCTCGATAAGCCCCTGACCTCTATCAGCTTGAGCCTATCCAGCTCTCCCCTGACTATCGAGACGTCGTCAAATAGCTTCCCGAGGAACCTTATCAGATCCCTGTTCACGGCGTGCCGTTTCGGATCCTTCTCGCTGTAGAAGAGAAACTCGCCATCCTTGTAAACGAGTTTGGTTTTCGGGCTCTAGGCGTGACGTGCACCTTGAATCCGACCCCTTTCCCGGTCTCGAAGACTATCTTCTCGATCGCCCTCTTATTGACCTTCATAATCCCTCGGAGAAGATGCCTCCGCGGGCCGCGTTTATAGTTTGACGTTAAAGAAGACGCCTTTTTAGGGGTGTTTTGTCGAAGCCTTGTCGTCTGAGATTATTTCTTTTGCTCCTGTTCTTATGGCGGTGCTCAGATGTAGGGAGTCTTCGTAATTGAGTCCATATTTTTGCATGAGATCTAGTGAGCTTGCGAGGTCTTCGGGTTTTAGGGGTTCTATTGATAATCCTCTTAGGCTTGTTATCGAGCTGACTACTTCTTTTATGAGATCCTTGTCTCTTAGGGTTTTGCCAGTCAGTCCGGCGATTATTAGGAGCGTTTCGTAGATAGTTATGCTCGATGTCAGGTATTTTCCGCGTTTTGGACCCCTCGATCTCCCTTATCCACTTGTAAGCCGTTTTACCCAATTTTGGATGTCCCCCTAGCCAGTAAACAAAGACGTTGATATCTACGTAGATTTTGTTCTCCACCATTTTCTCATCGCCTCGACTGCGAAATCGTCGAGATCTTCGGGCCACCTGGCCGCTTTGAACGCCCCGAAGTATTTGTCGGCGACCGATTTGAGGGACTCTAACATGAGCTTCCCTTCTTCTGCCTTGATGAGAACGGGTTCTTTCCTCTAGTCTGATCTTCTCCCTGAGGTTTTTCGGGATCAGGATCCTGCCTTTATCATCAACCTTGACTATTGCCCACATGAGCCTACTTCTTGAAAATATTCCCACTAAAAATCGCGCCGAAATGCGTTTTATGGGGGGTTTACTTGACCTCGTGGCTTCTTAAGACTTTGGTGTATTTTCTCGCGGCCTTGTATAGCTTTTCATCGTCCGTGATTAGGGTTAGGTTGTTCTCTATGGCTACTGATATGTAGGCTGCGTCGTAGAAGGTTAGGTTTTCTTTTAGGGCTATTTTCAGAGTCTTTTCATGGTTTTTGATTTTCGTCTTCCTCATTTTGCCGTATATTCCGGTTAGCGCTTCTAGAACGGTGAAGGCTTCCTCTGGTTTTATTTTACGTATTCGTGTCAGTTTCCACGTGGCGCTCCCCAGCTCGTATATTGTTAGGTCTAAGGTCCATTCGTTAAACAGCTTTGATGCCTTCTCTCTATTGCATAGGTTTATTATTGCTGAGGAGTCGAACAGGCTCATCTCTCTTCCCTGCTCTCCCTGATCGCCTTGATCCAGCTCTCGGCGCCAGCTCTTTCGATTATCTCGCCTGCTTTCTCGACTTTCTCCAACAGCTTTTCCCGAGTCTTCTTCTCGACCTCCTCCTCTAGGGCCCTTTTGATGACCTCCGAGGGCTTTATTCCGAGCTCTCTGAGCTTCTCCCTCAGCTCTTTCCTTATCTTAGCGGATACCGTAACGTAGCCCACATATACCACCAAATGTATACTACCAGATTACGATATAAAAATACTACTAGTTTGGTAGTATTCCTTCTGCTACGAAGTCAGCCCCTTTAAAAGGAATAACATATGGCCTGGTGCGGAGGGAGGGGGATATATAAGTAAAAGGGTGAGTTGCTCTTATTCCTTGCTTGGTTTTGCCGTTGGGAAATTTTATAAATCCGTGGGTTGCTGGTTATGTGGTGATTTAATTGAGTGACTATTCAACTATCTCGGTTCCGAGGAGAGTTAAGGAAGTTCTTGAGAAGGATAAGGGTGATATGGATTGGGGCGAGTATCTCCTGAAGCTTTACGATGAAGCTAGGGAAAGGAGGAGAGAAGAAGCATTCCGGGAGCTCAGGGAGCTTCTCACCTCTGAGGACTTAGATAGGATCTCGGAGGAGTCTAGGAGGTTTAGGGAGGGATTCAGATTTAGATGAGTAGGCTACTGGATACGAGCGCGTTGATTAAGGACTTCCGCGAGAAACGCTTCACTAAGGGAAGCATAAGCATGATAACCTTGATCGAGTTTCTGAGGGGGGTGTCTGAGAAGAAGCGTCGAAGGGTTAAAAGCGCTCTGGAAGAAGCCTACGAGGTAATAGACTTGGATAACGATGTGATATTGGAGTATTGTAGGCTTTATGATGAGTTGAGGGGGAAAGGTGAAATGATCGGGGATGCGGATTTGCTTATAGCTGCCTCAGCCAAGGCCAGGAAGTTAACTCTAGTGACGCTTGACAAAGGCTTTAAGAGGCTTGAAAAACTTGGTGTAAAAGTAATGGTGAATGAAGCCTAAAGCAGATTATCTTAAGCGTGACTTTGATCTTTCTGTGGTTTAGCAATTGGTTTGTTAGAGGACATCCGGTTGCGAATACTCTAATGTTTTGGTTACTTGCGTCCACCGGCTTGGATTAGCTGTTCTGTGCTGAGCACTTTGACATACTTGGAGCCCTTCTCCTTTAGTTTTCGGTCATCGGTTATAAGTATGGCCTGCATCTTCATAGAGGCGTAGAGATAGGAGGCATCGTATATTGTTAGGCCCTCTCTAACATTAGATACTTATCCACTCCGACTCTAGAAGCGGATGCGCATCTCCCCAATTCTTCTACTGATCGGATTTGCTAGCCGCTATTCTTCCAGAATATGAAGTACTACGAGCTTGAGCACTATGTGAAGTTGGCTGAAGAAAAAGCTTAGCTTGAAAAAGGCTCTTTCATCAGATAGTTAATGCCCGTCTGCTCTACGAGTAGCCTCGATTCGAAAGGGCTCAGCAGATGGCCAAAAGCGATGAAGTTTTCTCAGACATGTTATTGGGTGAGGTCTCCACTTTCGGTTGAGTCCTCTCGGCTTAAATAGGCTATTTGGCCACGCCTCGATGGATGGGGAGGACTGCGCTGACCTATCGGCAGAGGCTGGAGGCTGAGCTTGATCGCTGGAAGGGCTTTCGAAGGGCGCTGCTAAAGAATGAGCGTGAAGCCTTCGACAGCTTAGTGGGCCACGTCTACCAGTATGCCCACGCAGCGTCCATGTATCCTGAGCGCGACCCCTTCGACCTCTTGATAATGTCTGGACTCCTCTCACATGAGGAAAGGCTGAGGATCCTGGAGAAGGAGCTGAGGCTGGGGATGAGGCTTGACGCGAGGCTGGCTCCTTGACCTCCACCCAATCGGAAAGAACCAGGTCGGATTATGGATCAAGGATCTGAAGGGGAGGGTTTCCTTTCACAAGCTGAGATGGACTCCGAGAATTTATGTCGCCGGATCATTCGAGAAGCTAGTCGAGCTGGCTAAGGCTCTTTCATCCAGATATGAGGTAGACTTCGTGGAAAGGTCGGTCAAGCCCGGCAAGGCTCTTGAGACGGTTTTAGAGGTTAAGGTTCCGTTCGGAAAGAAGAGAAGTCTTGCCAAGCTCATCCTGGGCCTCGGGAACCATCAAAACTATCAGGTCTATAACGTGGATCTGCCATCGATGCAGGAGTTCCTTTACGAGCATGACCTCTATCCGACTGCGCTAATAGAAATTAGGAGTCGTCAAATCAAGATCTTAGACTCGGTCGAGGACTTGGACTACGATCTAAGCTGGCTCAAAATAGGATTCCTAGATGCGAGGATTAGGTCAAGCGGCGTAATTCCATCGTTCCACGACACCCTCGAGGAAGTGATCCTAGAATGCAATGGCGAAGAGATAGCTCTCGATGGATCCGAGGATGAAATCCTAGAAGACCTAACGAGACTATTAGACGAAGTCGACCTAGACGCCGTAATAACCGATTGCGGAGACTCATTCCTCACCCCCTATCTCCATTACCGGGCAAAAATCAATCGCATTAAGCTTAGGCTCGGGAGGGCTAGGGATCCTAGGAGGCTTAGAGTCAGGTCGTCATCATACTTCAGCTACGGCCGAATCTACCACAAGTTCAGAGGTATCAAGCTCCCGGGAAGAATCCACATCGATTCTTCGAACTCCATGCTCTATCAGGAAACCGGCTTCGAGGGAGTGATCGAGGTAGCTAGAACGGCTAGGATTCCGATCCAGGACGCAGCACGATACACCATCGGATCCTGCATGACCTCACTCCAATACTACCAAGCATATAGACTCGGCATCCTGCTTCCATGGAATCCAGGTAAGCCAACTTACATGACGGCTTGGGAGCTTAATCGAGCTGACCGCGGAGGCCTCATCCTCGATGCGAGACCGGGAGTATACTGGAATGTGGGAGAGCTAGATTTCAAGAGCCTATACCCCATGCTCATGCTTAAATACAATATCTCAGGTGAGACAATTAACTGCGAATGCTGTAAGGACGACGACTTCAAAATCCCAGAGCTAGGCTACCACGTCTGTAAGCGACGGAGGGGAATCGTCCCGAGAGCGATAGAACTCCCCTTGAAGAAGAGGCTTCAATACAAGCAACTATATAAAGAAACCGGCAACCCCGAGCTTAAACGGCTTTACAAGCAGAGATCCGACGCCTTGAAATGGATCCTCGTAACAGCATTCGGATACCTTGGATTCAGGAAAGCAAAATTTGGATCAAGAGAAGCTCACCTGGCTGTATGCGCCTTGGCGCGAGACGCTCTGCTCAAAGCGGTTAGAATAGCTGAAGAAATGGGCTTCAAGGTTATCCATGGAATAGTTGATTCACTGTGGGTCCATAAGGGTAGAGCATCCGATGAAGACTATCAAGCCCTCGCAAAAAGAATCGAAGAAAAGCTAGGACTTCCCGTGAGTTATGAAGGGCGATACAAGTGGATAGCATTTCTACCATCCAAAACTAATCCTGAGAAACCGGTCAACAATAGATACTTCGGCGTATTCGCAGACGGGCGAATCAAATATCGTGGAATCGAGGCTAGGCGACGAGATGCGCCGAAGATAGTAAAAGACATGCATCTCGAAATGATCAGGAAACTAGCTGAAGCAAATACTCCCGCAGAGTTGCAAGAGAAAGCGCTAGAATGCTTAGGGATCTACAGAAAATATGCGAGAAAGCTTATCTTAGGAGAGGTTTCGATCAAAGATCTGGCGATCACCCGGGTCCTCAGCATGAATCCAGAAGACTACTCTATGAGAGCGAAACACGCAATCGCAGCTAAAAACTTAGAAAAGCTAGGGGTCGATGTAGAGCCAGGACAAGCAGTAACCTATCTGATCACCCGATCAGGCGCTTCAGCAATTCAATCAGTATCGGAGCAAATATATGATATAGAGGCTTATCTGAAGATCTTAAGGAATGCGGCTAAAACAGTGCTAGAACCGATGCTGGAACACGGATACCGCTTGAAGCAAGATATTTTTCGGAGTAGATCCGCCTTTCGTGAAAGGCTTGAGTTCTAGCTAATCGTTCTAGAGCTTTCATCGACTCTTCATCTACAGATGGCTGGAATGGATTCCAAAAATTATATAGGAAGGTCATGATATATAATGATCATATGATAAGAATTAGGCTTTTCTTAATAGTAGCTGTTCTGGCGATCATCATATCAGCGTTCTTAATAACTTTCACCTGGACGATGCCACGAGAGGGGAAAACTTATGAAATAACCCCATCTCCTTCACGGCCAACTTCACCACCTCCACAGCCTTCTCCAGTCTCTACATCTCCTCCATCTCCTCTATCCTCTAAACCTCCTTCAAAGTTAGGCGGAAAAGAGTATGGCCTAGTGGAATATGAGAAATACTTCTATACGATAGTCTGGATTCCATGCGATTGTGCGGGAGAGAAGGGATTGGCCACGATGGTGATCTATCCCAAACAGCCCAGATATGAGGAGGGGGCGCCCGTCGTGGTTACTTCTCAAGGAGGCCATACACCCGGCAAGATCCAACCACCTCCACCAGACTTCGATCCTCATGGGATAGTTTGGATAGAGTTCCTCTTCCCAGGTGGTAGGATGGAGGGATTTGAAAGCGGTGGTGTTTTCGACTATGGGGGCAGGGCTTGCATAGAGGCTCTCTATACAGTGCTACAATACGCGCAAGGTAGAATATCGAATACGGCGGGCAAGAGGATATCCGACTACGTTAACTACCCTATACTGACTGATAACGTCGGCGTCATAGGGAATTCAAACGGGGGGAACATCGCCGGACAGGTCTTCGCGCGCTACAGGGAGGGGTTGGAGGGGGTTAACTACGTAATCTTCTATGAAACCCCAGCTGGCGACCACTATGTCTTAGGCGACTTGGGGAGGATAGGCGACGACCCAAACAGGCTAGAGGACGCGGATGGAGACGGCATACCATGGGATGACGCTAGAAACCTGAAATATATTGAGGGCTCCTGCGATGAAACAAGCTGCCAAATAGACTTCTCCACCCTCGCCTACGATCCGACGGTAGGCTTCTACTTAGACAACAATGGGGATGGAAAACCTAACTACGTCGGACGATATCCCCGCGTCAGAACGGACGTGGATGGAAGCGGCGCCCTAGAGCCTGACGAAGACTTCATCTTCATGGCCTTAAACGTGAACCTAGAGGACAGGAGGAGGTTAGTGTATTCGTACTTAGTCACCAAGGCGGCTTGGGATAAGGGCCTCTTCCAGAATGTCCCAGAGGATGTTATGAGACCTGACGAGGCTCTTAAATTCTGGCTCGATAGAGAGATATGCTACCATTACGACGAAATCTCCCAAAACATGCCGTGGCTTAAAGTGATGCAACTTGGCTTCATGGAAGATCACGTACAAGCAACTCGAGATCACCCCCACGTCGTCATAAACTACAACGCGTTCAAAAAGAGGGGACACTGGGTTAGGTTAAACCCTGATAAAAGCTACATAGAGTACTTAGCTGGTGTAAAGCCTAGCGTTAAGGAAAATCACGCGAATATAGATCTAACCTTTGATAACGTGGTCAGGCACTTGCTATTATTCAGGGATGTAAGGCTAATAATACAGGCGGCTGTTCTAGAGATGGCCGATAGAACTCAGCTTAATAACTGGAGTGAAGATCTAGACAGGGTATTAATTTTGGAGGAGAGTACGCCACCTCAGCCTAGCTGCAGGTATGAAATTGAAGTAGTCGAAGGATATCTCGTAACCGCCCCAAACCACAACAAGCTCTATGTGAGAATATATCAGCCTAAAACGTCCCTCTATGATGCCAAGTTCCCGGTAGTCATATACTCTGGAGGGGGTAGAGGCGAGGGTGTGGTGGGAGGTCCTGAAAAGAGGATTCTCGGAGTGGCAGAGCTAGGAGTGATCGAGGTTTACTTCAATCCTGAGGGCGTAGGCCCTCCGCAGTACAGGAGTGAAGGTACCCCGGATTTTGGAGGATTCAGGCAGCAGGACGATTTAATGGCTGTGATCGAATATGTTAAGTCGCTTCCAAATGTTAATCCGGATAATATAGGGGTTATAAGCTTCTCCTTCGGTATAGCCACGGCTGCGGGATGTTTAGGCAGGCATCCGGAGCTTGACGTGAAGTACCTGATAGACGTAGAGGGCCCCTCCCATAGTGTGATAGCGGCCATGGACTATGGTACCGAGGAGCAGCAGAGAAGCTTCTATGAAGCTTTTGGGCACTGGAGCTTAGCCAAAGATCCTTCTCCGGAAAATCAGGCGTGGTGGGCCGAGAGGGAAGCTTACCGCTATATAGGGAATTTCACCGGAGCCTACCTGAGGATTCAGGGAGAGATAGATCACATACAGCCTATGGGCGTCTATGAGCATGCGTTGATCATGAATAATGAGGCTGTTAAGGGGAAGCCTTGGTGGGTTAGGATAGGATTAGCTGAGCAAGGAAATCCCGTAAACCAGATTTATCCTTTAGACGATCCTTCTAAGTGGCCCAAGTGGATACCCGGCCGACTCAAGGATAAGTGGAAAGAGGTTACGACGAAAGCCATATTGGAGATGGTCGAGATGTTTGGTGGAATCCCTCAAATCTGCAAGACGACATTTCGAACCGAACAACCCATTAAAAAGAAATCGATACATGACGTAGATATGCTAGATAACGGGCACCTGCTTTTGACGACGTTTACTGTAGAAGGAGGACGCAGTAGCGTAATTGAAATTGATAAAAACGGTAATATCCTCTGGTCATTTGAAGACCTAAACTTCGCACATGGAGCTGAAATTCGTGGGGATCTAGTTTTAATATCCGATACGGGAAACGATAGAGTCATAATAGTCGATAAAAAGACTAGAAGGATTGTTTGGAGCTCAGATAATGTAACGCTGAGCGATGGTTCGAAGCTGAATTATCCGAATGACGCAGACTTCATTGAAGACGACCGCATCCTGATAACTGATAGAAATAATCATAGAGTTATTGAAATAGATCTAAACGGAAAAATACTCTGGCAGTTCGGTGAAACCGGAGTTCCCGGCAGCGATTTGTCGCATTTGAAATTCCCCCACAACGCTGATAAGCTACCTAATGGGAATACGATAATATGCGATTCGGAAAACAATAGAATCTTAGAAATAGATCCATCGGGCAACGTGGTGTGGATTTACGAGAATGGACTTAGCTGGCCTAGAGATGCTGACAGGCTTCCTAATGGAAATACTTTGATCGTGGATTCTAAAAACGGTAGAGTGATAGAGGTTGATCCTAAAGGCAATATAATCTGGAGCTTCGGCGAGCTTGTCCTCCCTTACGATGCTGATGCTTTGCCAGATGGAGGAGTCTTGATATCCGATAGTGGGAGAAGCAGGGTCATAATAGTCGATAGAAGCGGCGACATACTCTGGGAGTTCAGGATCTCAAGTTAAGGACGAAAATCATGGCCGATTTTGTAATCGATTAAGTAAAACTTCGTAGGCACAATTATTAAAGCACTCATGTCAGAAGCGTGTCTAGTAATTGAGGGAATTCTCGCTCTCTGGAAGAAGAATATACAGTCAAGCACGATCACGTTATCAAGATGATATTATCCGCTTCGAAGTTATTCCTCTTTAAGAATTCTACCAGGGAGCTATCCATCGTTATTGCTTTTATTCCAAGCCTCCTTGAGGTCGCGTAGAGTATCGCGTCGAATATGTCTCTTAATCCTCTTCTCGTTAAGTCGTATGCTATACTGAGGTCCTCATCCATGGGCTCTATCAACCGTATCGAATCTCCGTAGACTATGGAGTTAAAACCTTTAAGAGCTTGATCAGGAATCAAGTCCACGTTCATCTTCCTAGACACTCTAATAATCACGCCTACGAGCTCGGGTATCATCATATACGGATAGTATTGATC
The DNA here is from genome assembly GCA_029258815.1 of archaeon. GTDB lineage: Archaea > Thermoproteota > Nitrososphaeria_A > Caldarchaeales > Wolframiiraptoraceae > Wolframiiraptor. The sequence goes on along the minus strand of JAPDJZ010000144.1, from coordinate 7,909 downwards.
GATCTCCCTAAGCCAGTTCATGATCTCCGTTCTAACCTCTTTAACTCTCAGCCCGACGTATGGAAGAAGAAATGACGTATCTAGAATTATCTTACTCTCGCTTAACAGTTTTTCGCGTAAGCTCCTCGCCAACTTCCTCAACCTCCTTCATGCTTACCTCTCCCCAAGCTTCCTGCACCCTCGGCGGTTTGATCGGTGTGAGAACCAGCCTGCCGTTCACCAACTGAAGGACCATCCTGTCTCCTTCCTCTAAACCCAGTCTCTCAGCTATATCCTTGGGAATGTAGACGGCCATCCTTCTGCCGATTCTAATAATCTGACTTGTCAGATTCATCGGATTGTTCTGACCGTGCAGACATATTTAAACTTTGCCAAACGATCATGCTCAGCCATCTCCATGAAAAGCTTCATGAACGTTATAGAACTGCTTGATTGGCTATTTGCCCGACACAAAAATCTCAAATAAGAATTTTATCGAAATTTGACCTGAGAGCTTCTTGTCTCAGGTTGATCCAGTTTTTGTCGACTTCATCTCTCGATGTTCAGTGGCTTTATTGATGCCGAGTCTCTTTCCGCGGGTTATTCTTATCCTCTCTCCCTTCGGCTGGTTTTTCTGTTCTTAACTTGTTTCCATCTCTTTTTGACCTTCGGCCAAAGAGCTGGAGTTCCTGGGCGATAATGACTTTGTACGATATGAATCAGATTAATATTCTCATCGATGATACTCATTAATCGGGAATATGTCCCTGAGGGGCGCCGCCAGGAGGGTATTGGATAGGCTTCTGGGACCTTCAGGCTATCAGGTCTTAGCCCATCACGCTAGAAAGCTTTCTCAAATGGAGCCCGAGGATCTACTTCTCTCCAATCCTCCTGAATTTTATCAGGTTTTATCCAGCCTGCTTGGCCGAGGAGCCGACTTCTTCCTCGAGGTGCTTCTCAAGAGCATTGCTTTGGAGGTTGGCTCGCCGAGCTTCGACGTAGCCGAGGCGGTAAGAGAGCTTAAGGAGGGGAACCTTGATAAAATAAGCCGCATTCTCTCAAGATTAGAAGATGTGGTGGAAGGCTAGGGGGTTATGAGAATGCTCTCCCCGACGGGGATACCTGGCTTTGACGACGTCTTCAAAGGACTTCCTAAGGCAGGTTTGGTGATCCTGGCTGGTGGCCCCGGGGTTGGCAAAACGATATTCTCTGCCAGCTACCTATATCATGGAGCTACCCGATATCAAGAGCCCGGCTTATACGTCTCCCTCGCGGAAAGCCGACAGGAATTCTACGAAAACATGACGGTGTTAGGAATGGATTTCGAGAGACTTGAGACCTACGGCTTGTTCAGCTTTATGGAGCTGCCGACCCTGATGGAGTCTTCTGGAATGATGTTCAGCAGGATCATGGAGGAAGCTGAGAAGGTGGGCGCTAAAAGGCTCGTGATAGATTCTATGACGGCCTTAGCCCAGAGTGTGAAGAGCACCGAGGAGCTTCGAACATTCCTCCATACCCTCCTACTCAACTTCGTGAAGAAAGTGAGTTGCACAGCCATCTTGATCGAGGAAATTCCTCGCGGGATCGAGACGTTGGGCCGCGGAGTCGAGGAATTTGTCGCGTCAGCCGTAATAGAGCTTGAACAACAAATTCATAATGAAAGAAGCACTAGGGTTATTAAGATCCCGAAGCTCAGAGGCGGGAGGCTTGAGAGGAAGCAAGCGTTATTCACTTTGGATCGAGGGTTCAAAGTTTTCTCTTATAAGCCTGTGAGGGAGCTGAAGCCTGTTGAGAGGTATAGGCCGCTGCCTCAGCCTGCTAAGGGATTCTCGACCGGGATGGCGTATCTGAACGAGCTTCTCGGAGGCTATCCCGAGGGGGCGACGATATTCTTCGAGATGAACCCGGATATAGAGCATCGGGAAACAGTCCCGATCTTCGCGAACGTTCTGGCAGACTTCATACATAAAGGGAAACCGGCCATAATAATGCCTCTTACAGGCTTTACATCCGATGAGTTGAAGACCATCCTAAAACTATACGGCTTCTCGGAAGACGAATACGCTAGCCTCCTGAGGATCTTCGTTAATAAAGAGCTGGCGCAGGAGTGCAAGCTACCCTACGTGTTATCCTTTGATCCAGACAACGTGGCGGAATCCATAGGAATTACGGAAGAGGAACTTAGGAAGGAGAGCGGATATTTCCCCGTAAAGCTCATAAACCTAGATCAAATAGCCCTAGCTCAGGAGCCGTCAGAAACTCTACACTTAATAAATCACGAAATTGGTAAGACTAAGGCTTGTGGGGGCCTTCTCGTAATAGTCTCTAGAAGGCTATTCGAGCAACTTGCGGAAGATGTCGGATCCTTAGCTGATATGCACTTCAAGATTGAGCGCCTCTTGAATGTCCCGGTAATCTACGGGCTTAAGCCGCCCACACCCATCCTAGCAATGGAGATAGACTACTCGAAAGGTTATCCACAAGCCGTTTTAACCCCGATAATTTAAGCCGTTTGATATTCAAAAGTTTTTCTAGAGTTAAGCTCTGATGGGTGTATCCCCCCGGATGTGGTGCGCCTATTCTTTTCACTGCTACAATTGCTATTGTTATCGTCACCAAGGCTAAAAGCCGCTACGAGAGCGATTAGGATCTTGGTTGGTGTATGCTCGCTCGATAATACGATTGCTTTCTGTAGTTTTGAAGATCTTCGCAACCGTTATTGTTATGGTCTCCGGATCGTAAGACTCTCTAATAAAGAATTATGGCTATTCATCTGGAAGGATGAACTTTTCAGCACCTGTCGCGGGTAATCGCTTAACAACGTGGAATGACTTCTATACTCTTGATAGATCCACATTAATCTTGATCATTAAGCCTTAAATACTTATCTCACATCAATTTATCGCCATATCCGTGAGCCGATCTAGAATTTCTTCTAAGGTGATAGCTTTGGCTAGCATGAATGCAACTCTCTATCGTCTCTTCTCATTAGTTAAGGCATTATTTAGGAGGGGTTCGTAATTCGATTTAGACCGGCGGTGTAACCGCCTGGCAGGTCTGGCGGAGGCTCGTATCTTCTTTTAGCTTCTTTGATCTTAAGCGGCTTAATTACCTTGAATCCTCCGTGTAGGGTGAAGCACCATCTGGGAACCTTAGCTCCGACCCCCTAAGCTTAACGATTTTAGATATTAGGGTGTGTAAGAATGTTCTGGCCTTCTAGCCCTAATCGATTCGACCGTATCTAGCACGATGCTTATGGATGCTGACACGCCTTCTTGGAGAAGCGTTGGAAGGGCAATATATCTGAATAACCCCCTCTCCTCAAGCCCTATCCCCGAGCTTCTCGAAATCGTATCCGAATCCCCGCATGTAGGAGTAGAATCTTCGCTCATCCTCTATTAGGGAGGCGTAGACGCCCGGCTCACGATACTTTACGGCTCCATTGTAAACGAAGCTTGCTGCGAAGGAGGTCTTTCCAGTTCCGGGGTTACCCGACACGATTACTATTCCACCTCTAGGTAATCCGGGGACGGTCTCACCGAAGCCGTCGATCCCAGTCTTAACCTTCGTCACGCCTCTTAAGTCTCGCCAGCCTCCTGAAGCTTAAACATTCTCCACAACTTCCGCCCGCCTTCGCCCGGATTCTTTAACACTTCCACGAATTCTTGGGGGCTGGCTGCCTCGAGGTGTCCACCCTCTATCAGCTTCTGGGCTATTATCCGGAGGATCGTGTCTACTCCCGATCCAAAGAAGTCTCTTAATGCCTGGTAGAAGCCGTGTGGATTCTCGTAGAAGGCTTCATACATGTCTCTCTGAAGCCTCTTGTTTAGGTGGAATTCTAGGACCATGAGGCCGGACTCCCCCAGGAGGCTTTTGAGCGCGGAGTGGAGGACGTGGGTGACATACCTCTTATGAGGCTCCGCCCCCCCCCGGCCGGGTTTTTGGGTCGCATCTCATGCGTAAAATACCTAGCTTCCATCCGATTTGTTTTTTTCCAGAAAGTTTGGGGCTGGTTGCTGCATCGAGACTTTATCCATGTGGATTGGCCAAGGTTGCTAGCTATGGGCCTATAGTGCTTTCAAGGAGCTATAAAGAGAGCTCATTAACTTAGTTCTGCTTTACTTTACTTCTCTTGTCTTCTTTAATGCTAGGTTTATCCCTTGGAGAACAAGTAACACGCCCTTTAACAGGTATGTTCTCAAGTCTTCGAGATCCCGTTCGCTGAGCTTATCTGAGATTAGGCTTAGGGCTGAGGTGATTCCTGTTTCGACGAGCCTTCCGAGGAGATTTTTATTTTTCTCCAGCCATTTGACCTCCTCGAGCACCTCTTTTCTCGCCTTCTCCGAGTCCGCATCCATCAGCTCGGAGAACCTTAAAACCTCCATCTCTAGCTCTAAAGCCGTCTGCTCATCAATCTCCGGCAACAGCCCATATCTCTCTTTAGCCATCCTTTCAGATCCCATAAAGCTTACTGCATCCAACTCCTAGATAAGGTCTTTCGCCGAACTTTACCAAGCTGTGATCACATAACCGCATGACGTTATGAGCAACGTCAAGTCTATGAAACCTCCAGCCTTCGGTATGCTCCACCTGCCCTTGAAAAATATCAGGATGAGAGTGATTCTCAAAGACTTCTTGAATAATTTTAAACCTCCTGGCCCCGTTAATTCTTATGGGAAAATTGGTTTTACCCATTTTATTTTCTCGAAGTCTTTGTCATTCGTGTATATTTCCTGAACTCCACTCCTTTTCATCTGACATGAGATAATGAGGTCATCCCATATTTCGTAGTCGAGGTTGAGTTCACCCATTTCAGTAATGGCCTCTACGAAATCTAAGAACGTCGTCTCTATGACTATTATCCCGGTTTCGCAGACGTAGTCTATGAAAAGTTTGATTGCTTCACCCTTTCCACGTCTGGCTAAGTGCGCTATGACTTGACCTAACGCTAAAGTCGAAGTAACCCCCTGCTCCTCCCCCCTCTCCACCTTCTCCAATATCCTTAAACATGCTTTCCCGTAGCTTGGATCTTTTAATAGAACGTATATGAAGATGTTCGAATCTATGAACCTACGCTTCATCTGAGAGGGCATTCTCGATTTCCTCCAGGCTCACCTCCTCCTCGCCCGCAATCCCAAAGAGATCCCGCGCGGTAAGCTTTCTAACGGGGGTTAACACGATTCTCCCATTACTTAGCTCCACGATAAGCTCGGACCCCTCTCTGATTCCGAGAGCCCTCCTTATCTCAGCCGGAATGACTATCCTCCCCCTCTTCTCCACGACGATTTTGCCCATTTTAAATGACCCACTATGGAACATTAATAAGCCCATATTTTAGCTTTATCCTCCAAGCTCATTTAATACCTCTTTCCTTAACCTCCGCTTTTCCATCTAGTTCCGGATCCCGTACCAAAAGCAGTTTCCAGGCCTCATCTTTAGGATGATGGAGCTTAAGGTCGTAATTTTCATGTTCGCGAGCGGGAAGCTCGTCTGCACTGAGGCGAAGACGGAGCGAGAGGTCTATGAGGCGGTCTATAAGCTGAAGAAGATACTCGAAGAAAACCAGCTGATCACCTATATTCCCACATAAATGTGAAAAATGAAATTCTATCAACTTTGAGACGATTGCTCAACCAGCGTTAGAGTATGCTCATATCTGGCAGGAAACTTGCATAAATGTTAAAATAAAAAAATAGGGGTTTAAGCTCCTCCCGTCTTCTCTATCTGCTTCATCACCATGGATATAGTATCCTTCGTTATCACCATGGGTCCTGTCCTAACGTGTAGAGGCACGTTACCGACTGGCACTTGGACTCCATATTCTAGGTAGAGATATGCGGCCACGACCGGCAAGAAGCCTTGAGCGAATGGCTGCTGGCTTATCGCGCATAGCATTATATCCTTCTTTATCCCATCAATTATCTTAGCATCCACGTCGACGGTCGCTACGAAGACCTTGCCCTTAAGATCCTCCTCCTCGATGAGCTTCATCGCTGGGTGGGCGCCTAGGGGCCCTAGCGTCAATATGAGCTCCGTGTCTGGATGCTTCTTTAGATACGCCCTCATTATTTCGATCGCCTTAGTTGGATCCGTCGTTATGTCTAGCTTTTCTATTGGAGGAAGTCCAAGCGCCTCGCCTACTTCTTTAGCTACCTTAGCTCTCATCTCAAGCCCAACGTGGCCAACTTCATGAATGCCTACAACTACCCTCTTAGGAAGCCTGCCAACCTTCTCCTTAAATAATCTTATAGCAGCCTCCGCCAATATCTTTCCAGCCTCATAATCATCTTGGCCCAAATATCCTAGATACGGTATTCTCTCTTCTTCAGACCTAGGATCGTAGACGTTTACAGCGAAGACGGGTATACCCATCTTAATAGCTCTCCTCAAGGGTTCATCTAATGCCTCATAGGAGGTTATTGTGACTATTATGGCATCCGGCTTCTTAGCTATGGCCCCTTCAAGCAAGTCGACAAGAGCTTTAATCGAGAATTTCTCCGGACCCAGATATACAACTTTAACTCCCAATATGTCACCAGCTATCTTTGACCCCTTTATGACGGGAGCCCACCATGGATCCGCAGGACCTCCATGCGATATGTAGTATATCGTATATTTCGGGGGCTTGGCCGCTGGAGTAGCTGTTACAGTCTTTGTTATGGATGTGGTTACGGTAACGGGAGCGCCTGTAACGGTCGTGGTCACCGTCTTAGCGGGTGCAGCAAGATAAGCTCCTATCCCTCCTATCACCAGCCCTACAATGAGAGCTATGATCACTATTGTTGCTGAATACTTCTTTACTTCGGCCAAACCAAGCACCTCAACTAATTGTTATCCAGACTAAGATTTAAGATTTCCTTGTGAAAATTGAATTCAACGCAATTTTGCTCATTCTCTTCACCAAGGGATTAAGTAGCCGACTTGTGTCATACGCTAATTTTTTATAGAACGAGTGATTGAAGGTTATGCGATGAAAAGCTTAAGGCGGGAGGCCTTGCCTAATCTAGTGGAGAAATTTCGTTCTTTGACTAGGATGGGCGAATTTGGCGTATTCATAAGCTTGCTGTGCGTCGCCAGCATATTCGCCCTACTATCTGAGGAGTTCCTCACCCCATCTACATGGGCGGGGATACTGACCGTAGCGTCTGAAATAGGGATAATTTCGGTGGGCGTCTCTTTTCTCATGATCTCGGGAGAGTTTGACCTATCTGTGAGTTCCGTGTTTGCTGTATCAGGTATGACGATGGCTCTCTTGTCAGACTTGGGCATTAGCCCATCACTAGCTTTCCTTATAGCAATATTGTTGTCGGCTTGCATAGGAGCTGCGAATGGGGTGATCACACTCAAATTCTCTATACCATCCTTCATATCGACCCTAGGCATGATGATGTTTCTTAGAGGTGTATTACTTGCGATCACTGGAGGATTCCCCATAGAGATGACCGGGGAGCCGACGATACTCTATACACTGTCGGGAAGAATGCTCGGCGGCTTCAGATCCAGTGCGCTATGGTTCCTAATCCTTGTGCTGATCTTCCAGATAATCTTAGGACTAACGCCTTATGGTAACTGGACATATGCGACGGGAAATAACGCCGTATTCGCAAGGGCATCAGGCGTTAATGCCAGAAAAGTAAAGTTCATTAACTTCATATTGTCGGCGACTCTTGCTGGCTACTCCGGTTGTATAGCGCTGGCTAGATTCAGAATAGTCGAACCCTTAGCGGGCACAGGGCTCGAACTAGAGGCTATCGCGGCAAGCGTTATAGGCGGCTGTTCTCTAAGCGGCGGGGTCGGCAGCATTATAGGCGCCGGCTTGGGGGCTCTATTGGTCGGCATGATCAGGATAGGGCTGGTTCTAGCAGGAGCGCCTCCATACTGGTATAGGGGGTTCATTGGAGTGAGCTTGGTGGCAGCCGCTATAGTTTAT
>JAPDJZ010000003.1 GCA_029258815.1 archaeon | reverse complement strand
ACCAGATTATCAGATCTTCCGCGAGCCTGCTTAGGTTCGTCATGAGTATCGACGCCGTCGAGATCGCCTCTAGGGCGAAGTCCCGGGAGCTTACCGCGTCTATCGAGTTCTCCACTATCCCGTCGAATCCCAGCAGCTCCGCGACTCTGAGCCTGTCCAGCGGCAGGGTCGACCCGGCCACCGCGCACGCTCCGAGCGGGGACTTGTTCGTCCTCCTATAGCACTCCCTTATCCGCTCCACGTCTCTTAGGAGGTGGTCTAGGTGGGAGATGAGGTAGTGGGATAGGTAGCCCAGCTGGGCCTGCTGGAGGTGGGTGTAGTGTATCGCTAGGGTTTCGAGCTCTTCCTCGGCCTTCGAGAGCAGGGCCTCCCCCAGCTTCAGCGCCTCTTCCCAGAGTTCTAGGAGGAGCTTCCTCGTTCTCAGCCTTATGTCTAAGGCTACTTGATCGTTTCTAGATCTCCCCGTGTGAAGCTTTCCGCCGACCTCGGTTCCGAGCTTCTCTATCAGCTTCGCCTCGACGAATTCGTGGACGTCCTCGAACCTGCCCTCGAGCCTCAGCTCCCCCCGCATCGCCTTCTCCTTAAGCTCCTCCAGCGCTTCTAGGATCAGCCTCGCATCTCTCCTCGGGATTATCCCCTGCTCGCATAGCATTATGACGTGCGCCTCGCTTCCCTCGATGTCGTCGATTAGAATCTCCCGGTCCTCCGCTAGGGATGAGAGATAGCTGAGGGCTTCTTCGTCCATCTTGTCGAGCCTCGATCTGTAGAGCCCCTCCCTCTCGCTCATCTCGATCCTTTCTCCGCTAGATCGGGCGCATCATATCGCGTTTAAGGCTTATTCCCCGGTCTCCACCCCGTCCCGCTTGTAGGTGTGGAGAACTATCGAGGTTACCGTGCTCTTCACCCCCGGTATCTTCAGGATCCTATCCTTCAGGAAGCTCCTGAACTCCTCTATGCTGGAAGCCGTTACGATCGCGATTATATCGAATTCCCCGGTTACCTCGTAGACGTCGACGGCCTCGGGGAGCTTCGTTATCTCCCTGCTGACCCTCTCCAGCTCGCTCGACTCGACGAAGACGTGTAGGAATGCTCTTACGCCGGGCTTCTCGGACATCGCCCTTCCGGGGGAGGGGGCGGGATGGATGTATTAAGCGTTTCCCGGCGTCGTTTCGGGCTCTACTCGGTAATCCTCTTCAGGAGCATTATCTTCCCGGGATGCCTCCGCATTATCGAGTGAACCCTCTCATCCAGCCCCTTCTCCAAGGTCGCTTTCCCGAATCCCCGAACGATATACGCTACGAAGTCTATGTCGCCTTTCTCGATCTCCTCCTCGAGCAGGCTTGCAAAGTCTCCTTGCTTAACTTCATGCTCGACGTCGTAGCCCAGGGACCTCAGCTCTTTCGCGAGCTGGCCTAGGGTCTCCTCGACCCCGCTCCGCATAGCCTCGACCCTATGCGCGCTGTTATTCGAGATCTTCTCAGGCAGATCGATTATGCTTAGAAGCTTTAGGTGGAACCTCTTGTCGAGGGCTCTCAGGATCGATCTCCGGATCGTGTCCGGATCTTCGAAGGGCCTGACTAGGATCGCGACCCTCATTCTATAGCCCGCCGGGACAACGAGGCCGCGCTCCTCCTTGCTCAAGATCTTCCTACGTGATAGCTTCCGGAATGCCGTGTAGGTCGCTAGGCCCACGGCGATCCAGAGGAATCCGAAGAATCTCCCGGCCGGATGGAGTAGGACTACGAGCACCCAGATCGCCGCCGTCCCTATCAGCCCTAAAAGCCCTATTACCGGCAGCTCGATCGCCCTATCATCCGCGCCCCCCACCTTTATCGAGAAGGGTATCTTCCACGGCCGATAGACTTCCTTATCCCTGCTCCTAAGCACTAGGAGGCTTAGCATTAGGAGGAAGTAGCTTAGGGATGCCCCGAAGTTATAGAGGCTCGCGAGAAGCGGTATGTCTCCTGGCAGGGTTAGGAGTAGGGCGACGAGCCCGAAGATTAGGATCGTCCGGGTCGGGGTTCTGAATCTTGGATGGATGTAGTAGAGCCAGCTCGGGAGCAGGTTGAATCTACCCATGCTGGCCGTCAGCCTGGAGACGCCGATCACGCCCGTGTTCGCCGAGGCTAGGCAGAGGACGAAGGCCGCTACCGAGACTAGGATCGAGAAGGCGCCTCCCACGCCGGGGAACCTGCTCACCAAGACCGCCACCGGGTTCTCATAGGACGAGCCTAGGGTTCTCCAGTCTAGGACGCCTATCGAGAGTATGCTGAAGAGGATTACGGAGAGGAAGACCGCGGCGACGCAGAGCTTGGCGGCTCTCGGAATCCACTTGTGCGGCCTCTTAGTCTCCTCAGCCGCCTGAGCTATCGACTCGATCCCTATGAAGGAGGCCATGGCCAAGGTTACGCCGTAGAGGAAGTTGTTCAGCTTCACGTCGAGGAAGCTCAGGTAGCCCACCTCGGGGAGCCTCTCCGGGCTTCCGACCTCCGAGAGCTGGGCTATGAATAACCTCGGATCGAACCTCGTCAGGAACCCCGCTCCGAGGATCGCGGTTTGGACGAAGAGGCCGAGGATCACGAGGCCGGAGATCATTCCGGCGGAATACCTTATCCCGATGTAGTTTAGAGTGATCAGGAACGCCACTAGGGTTGCCGCGACGAGCCCTAGGCTCGGGATCTCGAAACCGGGGAAGATCTCCAGAGAGATCGCCCTAAGCTGGGGGAAGAGATACTTCAGGTAGCCCGCGGAGGCCGTCGCGAAGAGGGACGCGCAGAGGGTGTAGTCGAGCATTATCGCCCAGCCTGCTAGAAACCCTGCAAGGGAGTTCGAGGCCCTCATAGCGTAGACTTGGACCCCGCCGGCGTAGGGATAGGTTGGAGCGAGCTCGGCGTAGGCCAAGCCTATCGCGACGTAGATTAGGGCGGCTATCAGGAAGGCTAGGGGGGTCGCTCCGGCGGCGTAGAGTGCGACTATTCCGAGGGCTATGAATATGTCGGCTCCGACGTCGCCGTAGCCCATGGCGAAGGAGCCGAACCAGCCCACCTCCCGCTTAAGCCCCACGTTCTCCCGGGAACCCGGCCCCAACCCGCAGACCCGAGCCCTCCAGCGAGAAAGCCGGCTTAATAACCTAATTCCGCGCGAGAGACCCCCTTCTAGAACCCGCGGATACGCCAGTAGAGCTCCGGAAAATACTTCCCCACGGGCTCTCTATGGGGACAAGATATATTCTTGGAAAGGTGGGCTCCAGCTATGAGCCGGAGATTAAACCCACCCCTATTCATAGTCTCGACGAAGGCTTATCTCTGGGGGGCCAGAGCCCTCGAACTCGCTAGGATAGCCGACGGGATCGCGAGGGAATACGATCTGTGCTTCATCTACGTTCCTCAGCTCGTGGATCTGAGGCTTATAGCCGAGGAGGTCGAGATCCCCGTCTACTCGCCGAACCTAGACCCGGTTAAGCCGGGGAGGGGGCATGGCCGCGACCTCGCCGAAGCCTTGAAGGAGGCCGGGGCATCCGGGGTCATGATAAACCACTCGGAGAGGCCGAAGACCCTAAGCGAGATCGAGGGATGCTTGGAGAGGGCTCGAGAAGTCGGTTTAAACGCGATAGTCTGCTGCGATAGCCCGAGGGCGGCGGAGGCCGTGGCGAGCCTAGGGCCCGACGCCGTGCTGCCCGAGCCCCCGAAGCTGATCGGAACCATGAAGCCTGTCTCGCTCGAGATGAGAGAATTCGTAGCGGAGTCGATCAAAGCCGTTAAGAGGAGAAACGAGAAGATACTGGTAATCGTCGGAGCTGGAATATCTCGCGGAAGAGACGTGGCTGAGGCCATAAGGCTTGGAGCTGACGGAGCGGGAGCATCGAGAGCGATCTGCGAATCCCCAAACCCGGAGAAACTTCTCCGAGAAATAGCCGAAGCCATGAGAAAAGCATGGGATTCGAGACGATCATGAACGAAAAGAATACGCGAGGAATATCATGATATGGCGAACCGGGCGGGATTCGAACCCGCGACCTTCTCTAATGCTTCTGTTGATGTAAAGGTAATGTTGATGGCGCATTTTATCATGTTCGTCTCCGTAATGCCGACATGCAGTTACTTAAGCTGGCGAGACATTTATTATGGAGGCTCGGCATCTACTCGAAGATCTATACCTGGAAACAGCAACCGTATATTAGACATCCTAAAGTCAAAAGATCTATCAAAGAAAGCGAAACATAGCTTACTGTCTAGTAATTAGTTGTCGAGAAAACATTTGTTAAATTCGCCGAAAAAGTCGGATTCAGAATCAAAAGAAAGCAAAAGGCGTTGGAAGGTCTCCTGCGAAGGTATAAAGTCTACGAGGATTTATCAGCTTAATTCCCCCTTCTAAAAAATGGACAAATGTTGGGCCGGGGGGGCTTTTGAGGCCCCGTCTGGTGGACCGGGCGGGATTTGAACCCGCGACCTCCCGCGTGCAAGGCGGGCGATCTCCCAGCTGATCTACCGGCCCCCTCCGCGCATTCCCGCTGTGCGCGTTTTTAGATTTTCTCAGGGCGATACTAATATTTTCCAGCGTTCTCATTTCTAGGTGATGATCTTCGCTATTGGCGAGCTCTTGATAGATTTTATCGCCGTCGAGCCCGTCGATCTCAGGGATGTTAGGACCTTTGAGAAACATCCGGGCGGGGCTCCGGCGAACATGGTCGTGGGCTTAAGGAGGCTCGGCGTTCCGGCCGGGTTGATCAGCAAGGTTGGGAGGGATCCGTTTGGAGAGTTTCTCGTGGAGAGGCTGAGGGGGGAGGGGGTTGACACGAGGTACATGGTCTATGATAGCGAGGTTCCGACAGGCGTGGTCTTCGTTCAGCTTAAGCAGGCTCAGCCCAGCTTCCTGCTATACGATAGAACGGCCTACTTCAATCTTAGACCCGGGGAGATCGATCGGAGGTTTCTCGACGAGGCCGATCACCTCCACTTCGGCGGGGTCATGCTCGCCCGAGAGCCGAGTAGAAGCGCTTGCTTCGAGGCCGTCGGCTGGGCTAGGGAGAGATCCATCCCCGTAAGCTTCGACGTGAACCTCAGGCTCCACCTCTGGGAGGGTAGGCTCGGCGAGCTCGACGAGTGCATGAGGAAGGCGCTGGGGCTGGCCGACATCGTTAAGCTGGGCGACGGCGAGCGGAGGTTCCTAGAGGAGAGGGGGATAAGGCTGGACGAATTCGATCTAAAGCTCGTGGCCGTGACCAAGGGCGAGGAGGGGAGCGAGCTGATCCGCGGAGACCTGAGGGTTGAGATTCCGGCCGAGAAGGTTGAGGCGGTTGATCCGACCGGCGCCGGGGACGCGTATATGGCCGCCCTGCTCGTGGGGTTATACGCTCTTGGAAGGCTCAAGGACCCGAGGCTAAGCGAGGGCGAGCTTAAGCTCCTAGGGAGGTTCGCGAACCTCGTCGCCGGGCTATCGACCACGAGGAGAGGGGCTTGGAGCGTTCCGCGGATCGAGGCGCTCGAGGATAGAGAGGAGATCAAGCCCATAGTCGAGAGGCTTAGAGGGCCGTAGCTGATCCGCCCCGGCGCCCCCCGGGGACCCGGTTACCGGCATAACCTTAATACAGCGTCCGGCCGATTAGCCTAGGAATGCCGTCGCTCTCGGAGTTGCTGAGAAGCGCGCTGAGCAGGTTCAGATCCGCCACCTCGGTCGATAGGAGGGCCGTGGAGGAGCTGATTAGGGGCATTCAGAGAGCCCTGCTCATCGCGGACGTCAACGTCGAGCTCGTGAAGAGGATCTCGGATAGGATTCGGGAGAGGGCGTTTCTGGAGAGGGCTCCGCCCGGGATCTCGAGAAGGGATCACGTGATCAGGGTCGTTTACGAGGAGCTCGTAAGGCTTCTAGGGGAGAAGCCCGCCGAGATAAAGATCGAGAAGAAGCCCTACGTGATCATGGCCGTCGGGATTCAGGGGACGGGGAAGACCACGAGCGTAGCCAAGATCGCGAACTACCTGAAGAAGCTCGGCTACCGGGTGGCGGTTGTCTGCGCCGACACCTATAGGCCGGGCGCGGCGGATCAGCTTAGGCAGCTTCTCGACGGCAGGGAGATACCCGTCTATCACGAGGCCGGCGCGGACGCCGCCGACATCGCTAGAAAGGGGGTCGAGCGCTTCTCCTCGAATGGATACGACGTGATCCTAATCGATACGGCTGGGAGGCACAGGAGCCAAGAGGATTTGATGAGGGAGATGGAGGTTCTCCAGAGGGAGATTAAGCCCGATGAGGTTATGTTGATAGTTGACGCGACGATAGGCCAGATGGCCGGCGAGCACGCGAAGGCGTTTCACAAGGCCGCTCCGGTCGGCTCTATAGTTCTTACGAAGATGGATACGTCCGCTAGGGGCGGCGGGGCGCTTTCGGCGGTGGCCGAGACGGGGGCGAGGATCAAGTTCATAGGAACCGGGGAGAAGCTTGAGGACATCGAGCTATTCAATCCGAGGGGCTATGTGGGGAGATTGCTCGGGATAGGTGATCTGGAGAGCATACTTGAGCGGATAAGGCTCGCCGAGCTTGAGGTTAGCGAGGAGAAGGCGAAGCAGCTGCTGAGGGGGGAGTTCACGCTCGAGGAGTTCGTGAAGCAGCTTAAGGAGGTTAGGAAGATGGGCCCCCTCTCGAAGCTCCTGTCGAGGCTTCCGATCCCCGGCCTCCCAGATCTCCCCCAAGACTCGCTTAGAGAAGCCGAGGAGAAGATCGAGAGGTGGTGGGCGATAATCCACTCGATGACCGCCGAGGAGAAGGCCGATCCGAGCGTCTTGAATTCCTCGCGGATTAGGAGGATCGCGAGGGGCGCCGGGGTCATGGAGCGCGACGTGAAGGAACTGGTCAAGCAGTATAAGCTTACGAGGAAGCTCATGAAGCGGGCGAGGAAGGCTCCGCATAAGCTGATGGGGCTTAGGATGAGCTAGGGTTAGAGTTATAGGATGGCTGAACCCCGTTCAAGGCGGACTTGACTTTCGAGAAGCTCGTCGAGGTACTCGAGAAGGCCGCGAAGATTCTGGAGGCTCATCCGCTCTGCGACTTCTGCCTCGGCAGGCAGTTCTCGAGCCTATGCTACGGCGCCGGAAATGATGAGAAGGGTAGGGCGATTAAATTCTGCCTCATAATGCACGCCGTCGCGGTGCATAGGGAAACCGGAGATCTGCCCGACGTCCTTAAGCACGTCGCCGCGACCGGTTTTAAGCCCGCGGTGAAGACCTTGCAGATGCTAGGCGGGGAAATTCCCGAGGAGAGGCCATGCTATATCTGTGAGGGGGCTCTGAGCAGGGCGAGGTTTAGGGATCTCGCGGAGAGGATCGTCGAGGAGCTTAGAGAATACGAGCTCGGGAGCTTCGTGGTCGGGGCTAGGGTTCCGGCTGACGTAAGGGAGCGGGAGGACGAGCTTAGAGCGAGATTCCAGATAGAGCTTGGAGAGGACATTAAGGAGGACGTCGCCCGAAGCATAGGCCCCATAATCCAGAAGAGGCTCGGCGTCCCGGTCGAGTACCAGAACCCCGACGTCGTCGTCCTAGTCGACGTCTTCTCGAACGATTACGAGCTCCAGATCAACCCCCTCTTCATCAAGGGCTACTATCGGAAGCTCGTGAAGGATATTCCTCAAACTCCTTGGTATTGTAGATATTGCTGGGGTAGGGGGTGCGAGAAATGCAACTACACGGGGAGGGAGTACCCGGAGTCGGTTAGCGAGATAGTCGGGGAGCCCGCCCTGAAGATCTTCGAGGCCGTCAGCTACAAGTTTCATGGAGCCGGGAGGGAGGACGTGGACGCGAGGGTCGTCGGGACTGGGAGGCCGTTCATCCTAGAGCTCAAGCATCCTAGGAAGAGGTTCGTCGATCTATCCGCCTTGGAGAAGGCGATAAACGAGAACGGCCGGGGCAGGGTCGAGGTCTCGGGTCTCGAATACTCCAGCAGGAGGGAGCTCAGGCTTCTGAAGGAATTATCGCCGATAGCATCCAAGACCTATGAAGCCGTGGTCGAGTTCGATGGAGAGATTTCGGAGGACGATTTGAGAAGGGTTGAGGAGAAGTTTAGGGATATAGTCGTCGAGCAGAGGACCCCGAGGAGGGTTTTGAAGCGGAGGGCAGATAAGGTTAGGCAGAAGAGGCTGTACTACCTTGAGGCCGAGAAGATCGGCGAGAGGACTGTGAAGTTCAGGATTAAAACTCAGGGAGGGCTTTACGTGAAGGAGCTCATCGACGGGGACGGGGGGAGGACCAAGCCGAATATAGCAGAGCTTCTCGCGAGGAAGCCCATCAAGATAGATCTAACGGTTGTCGAGGTCGAGGCCCCGAAGGCTGCGGCTCGGGAAAAAGTTTTGGAGGAAAGCGGGGAGGATTAGATCGTTATCCCTGCGAACATCTGGAGAACGACGGCAGTTATGAAGAATCCGTAGAAGCCAACCCCTATCGCTAGGATCAGATTCGTGACGACTCCGGGTCTAAGCTCCTTCGGCATAATCCTATTGCTCACGATCAGCTGTAGGAGCGGCGCCAGCGTTAGGGCGAAGAGCCCGAGAACGGCCCCGGTCGCGGCGAGCTCGTATGGCCTAGCCAATCCGAAGACCGTCGATGCGATCATTATCACGGCGGCGACGACGTATAGCAGGTAAACCATGAGATAGTAGATCTTCCTCGGATCCCCGTTAGTCCACCTTCGAATCCTCTCCGAAGCGAACCAGAAGTTATCGGTAACGGTTCTCGCCACGGAGTCCATGAGCCCCCACTGATTATCGAATAGAACCCAGAATCCTCCTAGGAGGACTAGGAACCACGCTACGGGCCCTAGGACAGACGCTAAGGCCTCGGCCTGAGCCGCCGCAACCTTGAACCCCATGGGCGCCAATCCTCTCGGCGCGAGCAGGGAGAACGCCATCACGCTCGTCAGGATCACCGTGAGCATTGTTATCCCCGAGAAGAAGACGTAGGAGTCGAGCCTCACGATCCTCAGCCAGCTCCTCCACCTCCTTAGGTTCTCCTGCTTCGACGGGTCGAAGGGCATCTCGTCGGCCGCGAGCTCCACCTTCTTGCCCCCTATAGCTCCCGAGATGAAGCCAGCCTTGCTCCCCATGCCCCAGCCCTTATCCCTAGCATAGCTCGAGATGAAGAGGTTGAAGCCGAAGCCCGCGGGAATATAGGCTATCGCCGCCGCTATCATAAACCAGTTTATGGAGTCCCTCGCCGGGAAGCCGAGCCTAGGCTTGAGGAAGCCCGCGAACCCGCTTAGAACCGTCGCCCAAGCCGATGGCGACGAAGCCACGGCGACGCCTGCTATGATCGTCGAGAGAAGCAGGATTATGAGGGGCCAGCTCACGAGCTCTAGGGTCCTCTGAATCTTGGAGCCTATATGGATTACTAGGAGGCCGACCGTCAAGGCCACGAGACCCCAGCCCAGGACGAGGTAAGCGTCCTGCGGGCCCGGAAGCCTTCCAAGCTGGAGAGCAGCTATCGCCGTCGCGGATCCCATGGCCCAGCCTGGCCAGATCACCGGGATCAGGATCAGGAGGGTCCAAGCCCAAGCCCAGGTTAAGGGGCTCGGCGGAAGCCTTTGATAGGCTTTATGGATTGGCTGGCCGCAGTATACCACGTATTTCATCGACTCGACGGCTATCACGGCTTGGATTACGCAGGAGAGGAGCGCGGCCCAGAGCAGGTATGGCCCATACTTCACGACGACGGCCGGGAAGAGGATCCACTCGCCGCTTCCGACGGCCAGCGATCCGAGGATCACGCCGGGTCCCACGGCTTTCAGGTAGCTTAGCAGGCCGGGTTTCGGGGGTTCTGGGAGGGTTTCTCCGCTCATTCCCGCCTCACCTTTGTTGTATCTGTGCCATGTAGGCTAAATATAAGCGTTAACGATCGAATTCGAGCATCCAGGCCCTAAAGGCTACTCGATGCCGCCTTTTAAGTTAAAATCGAGGGCTCTCAAATTCTGCGGGTGGAGGTGGTGGAGCTAAGGGAGAGGGTTCTCGTAACCGCCGCGCTTCCATACTCCTACGCTCCGAGGCACTTCGGCCATCTCGCCGGAGCCTATCTCCCAGCCGATATCTTCGCTCGGTTCAAGCGGATGAGGGGGGCTGAGGTCATCTACGTCTGCGGAACCGACGAGAATGCTAGCAGCATAGTGATCGAGGCCATGAGGCGCGGGATCACGCCGAAGGAGTTATGCGACATCTACTACCCGATCCAGAAGGAGGTTTTCGACAGGCTCGGGATGAGCTTCGACATCTTCTCCAGGACGAGCAAGCCGATCCACTACGAGGTCGTCGAGAAGTTTTACAAGAGGCTCTGGGATAAGGGCTACATCTACCCGAGGAAGGTGAAGCAGTGGTGGTGCCCGAGCTGCAGGATCTATCTGCCGGATAGGTTCGTTATCGGGACGTGTCCCCGATGCGGGGCGCCGAACCAGTACGGAGACGTGTGCGAGGTATGCGGATCGTGGTATGAGTCTTTCGAGCTGAGGGATCCGAGGTGCTCGCTCTGCGGAGCGAGGCCGGAGGTTAGGACGAAGACCCATTTCTTCCTAAAGCTGAGCGCGCTTGCGGATGAGGTTCTCGAATACGTTCGGGGTAAGAGGTTCTGGAGGAAGGCGACCTACAACAAGACGGTTTCATGGCTTGAGAAGGAGGGGCTCAGGGATAAGGACATAACGAGGGACTACGAGTGGGGGCCGCCCGCCCCATTCCCCGGAGCCGAGGGGCAGGTGATCTATAATTGGGCCGAGAACCTGCTCGGGTACATCTCGGCCACCCGGGATTGGGCGATGAGCGTGGCTGGGGATCCGGAGAGGTGGAGGAGGTTCTGGCTCGATGAGAACACGAAGCTCTACTGCTTCATAGGTAAGGATAACCTATTCTTCCACACGATCCTCTTCCCGGCGCTCCTGATCGCTCACGGCGACTACATCCTCCCCTATAACGTCGTGGTCAACGAGTTCGTGAACCTCGAGGGGGAGAAGCTCTCGACGAGCAGGGGCTGGGTCGTCTGGCTCCACGACCTCCTAAAGGAATACGATCCGGACGTGATCAGGTTTTACGCGGCGGCAATAGCCCCGGAGACCCGGGATACGGACTTCAAGTGGCAGGACTTCGCCGAGAAAGTTAACGGGGAGCTCATCGGGACCTACGGGAACCTGATTCACAGGGTCTTGAGCTTCATCTATAGCCGGATGGGCGGGGTTATTCCGGAGCCGGGGAGCCTCGAGGACCGGGATAGGGAGATGCTAGACCTTAGGGGTAGGTGCGCCGATAGAGTTGCGGAGCTCATCGAGGCGTGCGAGTTCAGGAAGGGGTTGAGGGCGATCCTAGAGTTCGCTCAGGAGGGGAACGCCTACATGAACGAGAAGGCTCCTTGGAGGGATGTCGGGTCGGCTGGAACGGCCCTCTACGTCCTCGCCCAGCTGGTCTTCTCGCTGGCGGTGATCTCGGCTCCATACCTCCCCTTCTCGGCTCAAAAGATCCTAGACTACATGAACTTGGATATGCAGGTTGAGGATCTTGGGTGGAGCGACGTGGTTCGCGAGATACCCCCGGGCCATAGGATAAATGAGCCCAAGCCCCTCTTCAGGAAGATCACCGCGGAGGAGGTTAGGAGAAAGCTGAGCGAGCTTGAAAGCGTTAGGAGGCGGAAGTAGCGAAAGCCTAGGATCAACTCTGTGTGGATTTCCCGGATGCGAGATGCTAGAAAAATGGGGAGGATTTGCGTTAAAGCGGTTTTATTCCGAGCTCCTCCATTATCTCGTCTAGCTCCTTCTCTTCTAGGGGCTTCGGCTCCTCCTTCGCCTTCAGTAGCTCGGTGCTCTCGACGCCGGTGAGGATTAGGGAGACTTGCAGGCTTGATCCCAGGCTATTGTCTATTCTCGCTCCCCAGATTACGAGGGCCTCCTCCCCCATTAGCTCGGAGACTATCTCGGCCGGCCTCGCCGCCTCGCTTATCTTCATGTCGTCTCCTCCCGCGACGTGGATTATCGCCCCGGTTAACCCCTCGTAGGTTATGTCGAGGAGGGGGCTTTGGAGGGCTGAGAAGGTCGCTTCCTCGGCTCGGTTCGGCGTCGACGAGCTTCCTATTCCTAGGGCCGCGAGCTTTCCCCGCATCATCACGGTCTTGAAGTCCGCGTAGTCTATGTTTATCAGGCTGGGCTTGGCTATCGACTCGGTTATGCTCATGACCATGTTGCTTATCACCTCGTCCGCTAGGCTGAAGGCGGTTTTCAGGCTGTACTGCGGGTAGAGCTCGAGAAGCTTGTTGTTATCGATGGCGACGACCGTGTGGCATTTATCCTGCATATCCTCGAGGCCCTTCAAGGCGATCCGCTTCCTAACGTTTCCCTCGAACTTGAACGGGAGGGTTACGACCCCGATGACTATCGCCCCCAGCTCCCTCGCGACGGCGGCGATCAGCGGCGCACCGCCGGTCCCGGTTCCGCCCCCAAGCCCCGCGGCCACGAAGACTATGTCGGATCCCTCTAGGGCCGCCCGGATCTCGTCGAGCGATTCCTCGACCGCTCTTCTGCCGACCTCTGGGTCTCCGCCGGATCCCCTGAACCTCGTTACGCTTTTCCCGAGCAGGATCTTCTGGTGGGCGTTTACGAGCTCTAGGTGCTGGGCGTCCGTGTTGGCGGCGATTATCTTTATCCCCCTCATGTTCATGGATAGGATTCTGTCGGCGGTGTTGCTCCCCGCTCCGCCAACCCCTATCAGCGCTATCTTAACCTCGTCCGAGAAGTCTTCCCTGAAGATTAGGAGGTCGCCGCTACTCACTTCTCATGGCCTCCTCCATTATGAAGTCCCTGATCGCCATCCGGATCGCCTCCGCCCTATTGGGGTAAAGCCTCCTCCTAACCAGCTGATCGATGGCCTCGATGTAAGCTTCTGGAAGGTGAACCGTAACCACCCTCACACTCATCACCTCCCTTGATGGCCAGAGGCTTGGTCAGCAGATAAAGCCGTTAGTAATACCGGGGTATAGGCTCCGAGCGGTTATAACTGCGTTAAGGCCTCGAGGCCAGACCAAAAAATGATTAAAAGACGGTTGGCCATGGTCGAAGTTGATCAGGGCGGGATGCGGGGAAGCGGCGTGAAGGCTTCGAGGAGGAGGGTCGATCTCCTAGACGCGTTCATGGATCTAGTCTGGAAGCTCGCGCTCGAGTCCCGGTGCGGAACCCCCATAATAGTCGAGGGGAAGAGGGACGCAGAGAGCCTGAGGAGGCTCGGGGTGAGGGGAGAGATAATACTCCTCAGATCCATTCGGGGGGTTAGAAGGCTGTTCGAGGGCCGCGAGGTCGGGAGGGTCATCCTGTTAATGGATCTCGATCGGGAGGGGGAGAGGGCGATGAAGCTCGTGAAGAAGAGCTTGGAGGGCGTCGTGGGGGAGGTCGATACGAGCTATTGGAGGAGGCTTCACGCATTCAAGAGCCTGGGCTTCACCCAGATTGAGAACCTTCATCGGATCCCCGAGAAGATTCTCCCCCGCAACTCTCATCCTTAGAGCCTCCCCCGGATCTGATAACATCCCTTAGCATGAGGACTAGGTTAGCCGCTACGAGGAGCACTAGGATCAGCGGGCCGTAGGGGCGGTATATCTCCCCGGAGAGGAAGAGGGAGAGGTAGCCCACCCCGAGCCAGTAGGGGATCTTGATGCCGGTCCACCTGCCTACGATCGACGTAGAGGGTATCGGCGACCATGGATCGATGGCGGGATTCGCGTCCCCCTTCGTGTATACGCCCTCCTCGGTGATGCGGACGATCCGGTGAACCACGAGGGCCCCGGTCCAAGGATTGCGGAATACCACTACGTCCCCGACCTTCAGGTCTTCGGGCTTAACGGGCTCGATCAGGATTACGTCTCCCACCATTAGAGCCGGCTTCATGCTCCCCGACTTAACGGTTAGGAGGGGCGTTACGTTGCCCGTAACCCTATACGCTATCAGGGCTAGGAGAAGTATCGTTAAGGCCAATACCGCTATGCTGCCGAGCGATCTCCTCAAGGTCATGGGGGATCCGCCCTAAACCCTGGGAACGCGCCTAGGCCTGCTCCTAGCTCTTCTTCCACGCCTCCCCCCTCCGGGCCTTCTGCGCGAAACCCTCGAGATGGCGTAGCCCGATATCGCCAGGTTTATGGCTCCAGCCGAGATCGCCAGCTCGAACCCCCCTCCGCCCGACGCGGGATATAGGAAGCTTATCGTCCTCGACTTCTCGAATGCCAAGGCTACGTCGTAGCTTCTATTATCTATCATGATCGAGGCCTCGTAGCTTCCGGCCGGCAGAAGTATCTCGGCGACTCCCTGCTCGTCGCTCGCCTCCTCGGCGATCATCCCGAGATCGTCCTTAACGAGGATCAGCGCTCCCTGAACGGGGTTTCCATCCGGGTCGTATAGGTGGAGGGTTAGCGGGAAGACCGTCGAGTATACGGCCAGATCCTCGATCGAGCGCTCCAGGTAGGTTTCCAAGAGGCCGGCCTCCCTACCCTTATACTTCACGACGATTCTCAGCTCGCCTTCCGGAAGTCTTTCGGATATCTCGTTCCCGTCCGTGAGGTTGTAGGATGACTCTAGGATGTCGTTCAGGTATACGAGGGCTTGCCCGACCCTGAGGGGCTTCCCGTCCCCGCGCAGAACCTTCGCCGCAAGCTTATGGACCGAGGAGATCACCGTTACCCTCATCCCATCTCTGGTTAGATCGAATTCGCTCGGCTCGAGGCTGAGCTTAACCCCCCTGTAGAACGCCTCGAGGCTCATGGTTATGTTCGGGAGGTTCTCGAAGTATACTCTACCCTTCTCGCTTATCTCCCTCTCGAGGGAGATTCCCCCGAAGCTGAGCTTCACGACACCCCCGTCCAAGGGCTTTTTCCTAGAGTCTAGGAAGATGAGCTCCGCGTCGAGAACCCCCATGGCCTTCAGGTCCTCCTCGTCGAGCTCCCGCGAGATATCTATCATCCGATCCAAGACCTTGAAGCCGTAGTAGCTTACGATCACCCTGTATTCTCCTATCGGGAGATTTTTCACGATTATGGTCTTGTTTTCGAGCTGGCTGGCGGATCTCTTGAGGCTGCCCCGGATGAGCTGGAGGCTTACGTTCCCCAGAAGATCCTCCCCATCCCTATCGAAGACCCTGAAGACCATGTCCTTAACGTCGAGTATCAGGGTCATGGATGCGTCCCTATTCTCCAGCTTCACGGATTCTCTTCGGGCCGGAGACCCCTCGATCAAGGCTTCGACCTCGTAGGTTAGCGGCAGCAGCTGGCCGGATTCGCCCCTCCCGGACTCGTTCGTCTCGAAGGAGGTTACGACCCCGACCCCGGGCAGGTATACCTTCACCTCGGCGCTTACCGGCTTCTCGTCGAGATTTAGGGTCGTGAGGATTATCCGGTATCCGGTTAGATTCAGCTTGACAGCCTGATCGTCTCGAACGATCTTCACGGGCTTTATCTCCGCCACCTCCTCCCCGCCGCGGAAGAGGGTTACGGTGTAAGCTTCCGATCTTGGAACGTTTCTGAGGCTCGCCTTCCAATCCTCGACCTCGAACCTTATCTCTAGCCCTTGGATGCTCAGCTCCCCGCTCAGAGCTCTCGCGAGGGAGGCGTTCGCCAGGGCGGAGGCGTTCAGCTCGAATTCCACGTCGTAGAACAGGGCCTTAACCGACCCCTCGGCGGTATCCACGTTGACCTCATAGGTCTCGGAATATAGCTCTAGGTCTCCGAAGGCTATCTCGAGCTTATACGCCTCGAACGGCGTGTGCCCGAAGTGCAGGATCCCGTCGGTCGCCGTCGCCTCGGCCACCACCTCGCCGTTCTTGATCAGTTTGCCGGTTAGCGTGTAGTTCTTCATCACGTCCTCCCCGTCGGCGTCCATAACCGTTACGTTGAGCTTGACCGCGTTCACCGTTATCTCCTCGGAGACGTCGTCGTTTAGGACCGTGATGTCCTTTCCCTCGGTCTGATAGACTGTTATGCCCTTGAGCTTCGCCGTTAGATAGTAGTTCCCGTTCGGGATGAGCTTCAGAACGGCTTCTCCGTCTAGGTCGCTCGTCGCCGAAGCTATCGGATCCGCGTCGAGCTCTTCCCTGAGCTCGACCAGCACGCCCTCGACCGGGGAGCTCTTCCTGTCTAGGATCGTGAGGACTACCCTGTATAGTGGGAGCTTAACCTTGACGTCCCCGGCTGTCGGGGATTTAGCGCCCTCATCGTATTCCTCTCCCCTGAACTTCACGACGACCTTGTAGCTCGAGTCGCATGGTATTGGGCCGAAGCCCGCCTTGCCGTTCTCGTCCGTCAGCCTCCAATACCTTATCGAGCTGTCGCCCTGATGGGTTATCGTTACGTTCGCTCCCTCGACCGGATCCCTCTCCTTCTTATCGTAAACCCTTATCGTCCACCCGCTTATGACGTCGACGCTTATGGTTACGGTCTTGGTTTCGTTGAAGTTCACGTCCTCAGACCCAACCTCGTGGCCCTCCGGGTAGTAGACCGTTATGCTGTAGTTGTAGAGTTCTAGGCTAAAGGAGGCTTTCCCATCCGAGCCCGTCTCCCCGGTCGCAACCACCTCGTTATTGGTCGAGTTTTTGATCTCTAGGTGGGCGTTCTTAAGCGGCTCGCCGTCCACGGTTAAGACCTTAACGGTTAGCGTCGCGTCTTCGGCCTCTGCGGGGGATGCGAGGATCGTGAACGCGAGCGTGAGCAGCGTTAGCATTACTATGAGCTTGCCGAGCGAATTCATCCCGGGTTCCGCCTAAGCCCTGGCTCCAGATATATTTAATTGATTCGGCTTACCCGGGTAATCTAGGAGGAATTATGGCGGTTTACCAAGAGGAGGTCGGGATTAAGACGGCGGGGGAGGGCGATATAGTCGATATTACCGGGCTCGTCGAGGCCGTCGTCAGGAGATCTGGGATAAGCGACGGGGTGGCGCACGTCTTCGCCATAGGATCCACCGCCGCCATCTCCACCATGGAGTACGAGCCGGGCCTCAAGCGGGATCTTCCGGAGATCTTGGAGAGGATCGCCCCAAAGGATCTCGAGTATAGGCATCACCTCAGGTGGGGGGACTATAATGGCCATAGCCACGTTAGGGCCACGATTCTGGGACCTAGCCTAAGCGTCCCGGTTAGGGGTGGTAGGCTCGTTCTGGGAACCTGGCAGCAGATAATCTTCATAGAGCTCGACGTTCGGGCTAGAAGCCGTAGGATAATGGTTACGGTTATGGGCGAGTAGCGGCCTCGCCGGCGACGGTCTCGAGAGTCCACCTAACCGCGTTCACTATCTCCCTGAGCCTATACTCCTCCCTGAAGTTTCTAACTATTATCTCCCTAACCCGGTCTCCCTCGTAGACTACTTCGTATTCGAGTTCGTGGCCCGGCGGTATAAGCCCCTTCTCGACCCTCTCCTTATCGGTTCTGCTCATGGCCTCCAAGACCTTCCGGAGGAGGAAGGATTGGAACGGCCTCGCCTCCCTCGGGAGGTTTATCTTGGGATCCACTATGAACCTTATCTCGTTCCCCGAGATCACGACCTTCGCTAAAAGCTCCCCCGTCTTGGATCTGAGAACCCTAACCCTCCCCGGCGGAGGCTGCTCAGGAGGAGCTCTAACCCCCTCAGCCTTCTCCACCCCGAGCCTAGCAGGAGACCTAGCCTCCGCCGCCCTCCTGAAGCTCAGGCCGGCGAGCTCCTCGTCGACGAAGGCTTTAAGCCTCTCGAGGATCGCGATCTCGCTTCTAAGCTCCTCGAGCCTCTGCTCGATATACTCCTTAATCGCCGCGAGGGCCTTTGCCTTCTCCGAGCCCTGATCCGCGCCGCTCATCTAGGTAGTCTATCACCTCCCACATCCTCCTAAGCGCGCCATCGCTCTTTATAGCTTCCCCCTCGGCCTCGCCGACCCCCTCAGCAAGGTTTTACCGCCGTCGAGGAGAGGATCCTATCTCCCTGCGATTCTAGGAGCTGAGTAACCCTCTCGAGCTTTACTCCGGTCGTCGTTCCGATGCCCTCGACGCAGGCGGCGCCCGCGGCTTGAGCGAGGAGGAGCATCTCGGCATACTCCTCCATGGATAGGTTTACGAGCTTATCCTTCGACAGATCCCGGTCCGCGATGAACTTTATCAGCCCCGCGCAGAAGGCGTCGCCGGCCCCGGTCGGATCGACGGCCTCAACCTCGAAGCTCGGCTGATGCAAGCACCTTCCGCGGGCGAGTAGGAAGGCTCCGGCCCTCCCGTCGGTTACTATCGGCAGCCGGACTCCCAGCTCATGAAGCCTTACCATGCCCTCGGCGACGCCCTTTAAGCCCGTTATCTCGCTCAGCTCCCCGACGTTCGCGTGGAAGATGTCGACGTGCTTGAAAGCCTTGGCGAGGAAGTCCCAGCCCTTACCATAAGGCCGGGCGACATCCAGAACCGTTATCATCCCCCGGCTTCGGCATAGCTCGAGAACCTTGTCGATCGCGTAGTCGAACTCCCCGAGGATTCCGCAGGCTAGGTAGAATACGTCGGGCGAGAACTCCGAGATCGAATCCATTACGTGATCTAGGCTTAGGCGGAGGTTGGCCCCGGGAGATCCTATGAAGCTCCTATCCCGGCCTCGGAGGACCAGGACCAAGCTCCTCCCGGTGTCCGCGTCGTCGACGAGCTGGAGGTAGGGCAGTACCCCCGATTCCTCAAGCTTCCTCCTAATGAACTCTCCAGCGATATCCTTCCCGACGGCGAGAACGGCGGCGACCTCCCCCCGCGCGCACCCGAGCTGCATTAAATCTACGGACACGTTAACCGGATGGCCGCCGATCCAGAACTTTACCCCGAGGGGGGCGAAGAGCGTCTCGCCAGGCTCCGGAAGCCTCTCCAAGCCGGCGGCAATTATATCCAGTACCGCAAAGCCGCAGGTAAGTATTCTCAAAGCCTATCCCCCGTGCTCTTGCCTCTGGGCCGGATTGGGGCTTCAGCCTTTTACGGCTCCCATGGTCAGCCCGCTTACTATATACCGCTGGACTAGAAGACCTAGGATTACCGGCGGGATTATGGCCAGCATGGCTCTCACGCTTAGGGCGTCGAACAAGACGCCGACCGTCGTAACCGTTCCGGCGATATAGACCGGCATGGTTACGGCAATCCTATCGGTTAGGACGAAGGCGAAGAGGAACTCGTTCCACGAGAAGGCGAAGGTTAGTATGAATATGGCCGCGAGGGCCGGGGCGATCAGCGGAAGCGCTATCCTGAAGAATATCTGGAACCTCGAGCAGCCGTCCACGAGGGCGGATTCCTCGATCTCTATCGGGATCGACCTGAAGGCATCCCGCGAGACTAGGACCGCGTATGGTAGGAAGAAGGCTGCGTGAATCAGTATCACGGATAGGTGGGTGTCGAGAAGCCTTAGGGAGAGCATTAGCGCGTAGATGGGAAGCGCCAGGGCTATGGGGGGCATTATCCTAAGCCCTAGGAACCACGAGATTATATCGATGTTCCTCACCCTCCTGAACCTGAACCTCGCGAGGGCGTAGCCCGCCATGCTGCCCAGAAGGGTTGCGAGCGCGGCGCTCGCGACTCCTATGATCGTGCTGTTGAGAAGGGCTTTGAAGTTCTCCGCGGCCTCGAGCTGCCCGATCCACCCCTTCAGGGTCGGCTTGAACTGCAGGAACGGCAGGAACTTCGAGGTGAAGGTGTCGGCCGCTATCTTTATCGAGGTGATGAAGGTCCAGTAGATCGGGAAGATGAAGAGTAGGAGGAATATCGCTAGGAGCACGTAGGTTACCACGTCCTTTATCAGCTTATCCCTCCTAACGCTCGCAGGCCTAGGCATAGAACCTTCTCACCGCCTGGAATAGGACGCTTACTATGACCGCCACGAAGGCGAGGTATATGAAGCTTAGCGCGGACGCTTGGCCGAAGAAGAAGCCCCTGAACCCTATCTTGTAGATGTACACCGTTAGGGTTTCGGTGGCTATCCCCGGGCCTCCTCCCCCGAGGAGCGTGAAGGGAACTTCGAATAGCCTGAGCGTATCCACGACCCTGAAGAATAGGATCGTAAGCAGAACGGGCGTTACAATGGGTAGGACTACGCGCCTGAATATCTGGGACTCGGAAGCGCCGTCAACCCTAGCGGCCTCGATCAAGTCCTTGGGCACGGCTTGGAGACCTGCTAGAGTTATTAGGAAGGCGAAGGGCGTCCACATCCACACGTCTGAGAGCACCACGGTGAATTTCGCGACCAAGGGATCCGACCTCCATTTAATGGGATGTAAGCCTATGTCTTTGAGGATTCCGTTTATTCCGCCGCCTCCCTCGTAGAATATGACCTGCCCCATGAGGGCGAAGGCTATGGGCGATACGAAGAGCGGCACCAAGAGGATCGATCTAACGATGCTCCGCCCCCTTATGTCCCTGTTAACGAGTATGGCGAGGAGCATTCCCAGCCCGAGCTCTATCGGAACGGCGATAGCTGTTAGGAGGAGAGTTACGTAGAGAGAGTTGTGAAATCTGTAATCGCTGAAGGGCGCGATGTAGTTTCTCAAGCCCACGAAGGTCGCCTTTGTAGTGCCGAAGCGGATATCGGTGAACGAGTTAGCCAACGCCGTGAGCAGGGGGAATATCGTTAGCGCGAGGATGTAGATCACGGCTGGTAGCAGAAAGAGGTATTTGACTCTCTCATGCCTCAAGGAAGCTCAGCCTCCCTCCGAAAGGAGTAATGAATTGGGGGAAATAAAAAAATTGCGGGATTTACCCGAATATTAGGTCCTTCGGGAAGGCTCTATCGTCCCAGAGCCAGGGTCTCGGCTTATACTCGTTCGGCTTGCCGTAGCCGATCATGGCGTGGTAGTATTCGATCATCTTCTCCCTGCCTATCTCGTCGATTATCTTCTCCCAGTCCCTATACGTCCTATCCAGCGCTTCCTCTGGCGATACTCCTCCCTGGCACATCTCTCCTATTATGTGGGTGTCCATGGAGGTGAACATGGCGGTTCCGCCGGGTAGCCTTAGATAGTGCTGTATGGCGTCGGCGGCGAACCAGTTGTTGTAGGCGGCGATG
>JAPDJZ010000128.1 GCA_029258815.1 archaeon | reverse complement strand
CGGAATTCTCGGAGACTCGAAGTTTGAGCCTAGGGTTAAGATCGCGGAGATAAGAGACGGACTAGTTCTCTTCGACGACCTCAAGCTTCCGATGCGGCCCATGATAGGAACCATCGGGGTCGCCCCCGAGAAGGGCGAGATCCCGACCGCAACCCCCCATAGGCATGGAGGGAATATGGATTGCGTCGAGGTTACGAGAGGCGCTAGGCTCTATCTACCCGTCTTCGTGGATGGAGCCCTCTTCGCGGCCGGAGACCTCCACGCGATTCAGGAGGATGGAGAGCTATGCGTAGCCTCGATCGAGGTGGAGGGAAGGATACTCCTGAGGTTTAGCCTGATAAAGCATAAGGCTCCTGAATGGCCTATAGTCGAGCTTGACGACCATTACTCGATCCTGACCGCGGATGAGGACTTGGATGAGGCCGTTAAGCTCGCCTCGGAGCAGGCCGTTAAAGCCCTGATGAGGGCCAAGGACTGGCCGTTCGAGAAGGCTTATATGTTCGGCAGCATAGGGGTCAAGCTCGCGATAAACCAGGTCGTCGACCCGAAGAAGGGCGCTAGAGCGATAATTCCGAAAACCCTCGTAACGCTTAACGACCTCCTTATCGAAAGCGATTGAATAGATTCGGAGGTGCTGGAAGGTGGTCGCCCAGCTAAGCGACGAGGAGATGATCAGAGAGGCGGTTAGGATAGTTGATTCGGCGAACTCAAAGGGCGTTATCCTTAGAATCCTAGGAGCGATAGCGATAAGGCTT
Organism: archaeon; assembly: GCA_029258815.1. Taxonomy (GTDB): domain Archaea; phylum Thermoproteota; class Nitrososphaeria_A; order Caldarchaeales; family Wolframiiraptoraceae; genus Wolframiiraptor. The sequence continues at coordinate 21,065 of JAPDJZ010000128.1, read as the reverse complement.
CACAGTAAGGGCTTCGAAGATCTCCATAAAAGGCTTGGAAGGCTTGGAGCGGACTCCGGCAAATCATTCACCGATATAGATCTCATAGGATACTCCTCGCAGTGGGGCGCCATCCGGAAGCTGATGGAGAAGGATCTATCATTCAACATCTCTCGTCAATTCCTACTGCTACATGGGAAGGATAGGCTTCTATACTATCATCCGCAGAACCTCTATCACGTGGATATCTTCTTCGATAAGCTGATCTTCAGCCACGATATAGAGTTCGGGAAGCTTGGGAAGGGCAGGCTCGAGTTAGACTACCCCACGATAACCGTAACGGATCTCCTACTCGAGAAGCTTCAAATTCACCAGATAAACGAGAAAGATATCAAAGACGTGATAATCCTTCTCAGAGCGCATGAGCTGGGTCACGGAGACGAAGATGTGATAAACCTAGACCGGCTCGCCGAGATTCTCGGAGATGATTGGGGCTTCTGGATGGACTTTCGAAACAACCTCTCCAAAACCCTTAGCTACGCCCAAAGGTATAGGAGGGAGTCCCTGCTCTCGGAGGAAGAATATCGAGATGTGGAATCGAAGATAAAGAAGCTAATAGAATTGCTAGATAGTTGCCCGAAGACGAAGAAGTGGACGAAGAGGGCGAAGCAGGGCGAGAAAAAGAAGTACTGGAGGGATGTTGAAGAGCTTTATCGCTAGCCGGAGGTGAAGATAAAGTCCCTAACCCTGCCCTTATCTATCTGAATCAGCACCCCTCTCAGAATTCCTTCCTGATACTCGCTTCCCGGGTTAAAGCATATCGTCTTCCTTATCTTCGCAAATCCCTTAGCCTCGTGAATGTGGCCGTGTAAGCCCATCATAGGCTGATACTTCTCGATGGCCCTACGAACCGCCTTACTACCAACCGGGGAAACCATCACCTGGCCGCCGGGCCCGAGCTTAGGCCTCATATTCTCGTCCAGCTCCGGCGCCTCGTCTATTCCCGAAGCGTACGGCGGGACGTGTATGTTGTAGATCAGCTCCCCTCCTTCCCCGGCCTCGTTCATAAGCTTCTCGATTTTCTTTTCGAGCTCCTCCTCCGGTATATCTCTCGGACACTTCCACGGGGTTATGTTCGAGTAACCTAGGCTAAGCATCTTCAGGCCATCGGCTATCTCGACGACCCTCTCATGCGGGTTCTCGACTACATCTGAGGAGTTTAATATCTCGTCTATCGCCGGATGATCGTCGTTGCCCGGCATAACGTAGCATTTGACGCCTTTCCCCCGAAGCTTCGACTCGGCGTATTCGATCCACCTTCTAATGGATTCCTTCATCAACTCTATGAACAGGGCGTTCATCTTGGATTCGTCATTCACCAGATCATCCCACTCCTCTTTCGTCGTTAGGTATGGATAGTACCCGGAATCCCTAACTCTCTGAAGGAACTTCTCCAGCTCCTGCTCTTTCAAGGAGTACTCCTCGCCGGCGAACTTGGCCTGATATTCGCCCCCGATCTTGAAGATGGGGATTACGAACTTCCCGGTTAGATCTCCCCCCATGATCAGCACGTCGGCTTTGTAGAACTCGGCGGCGTTGACGAACTTCTTGAAGCAGACCTCGCTTCCGTGAACGTCCGATGCAAAAAATATTCGGAGTTTGGGCGGCATGGTATCTCCTTTACTCCGGCGGGAGCTCTTTGAAGGATAGCTCGAGCGGTATCCCGACTCTCCGATGGTATAGCGACGATATCGCGTAGATCACCAGCCCGATTATGAAGAGCCCTATCGTGAAGGCCATTATCCCGGGGTCAAGTTCTCCGACGAAGGCGGGCGATATGCTGGCGTATCCTAGGTATGCGGCGAGGATTATCGAGATCACGGCGAGTATGCTTAGAACCGGAACGCCCCCAACCTTGGCCTTGACGATCGCTGGAGACCGCTCCCAAATGTCTGGCCTCCGCTTCGGGAAGACTATGCCGGCGATCGAGGTTATTATCTGCATTATCATCCATCCGAATACTATGTAGGCGAAGTATTGGAGGAGCGGCGTCCAAAGCCATAGGGCTTGGAAGACTATCGCGACTATCGTTACGAAGATCAGGGCGGCGTATGGCGAGTGATACCGCATGTCAACGTTCGAGAGGAATGTCGGGACGACTCGGTCGAAGGACCATGCGAAGACGAATCTTACGGCGGCCGCCACGTAGGTTAGGATCGCCGCTAGGACCATCGCGCCCCAGCCGGCCATGAAGATCGTATAGGTTGTCGGATCTACCGCGTATCTGAAGAGCCACATGAAGAACGGCTCTCGGGAGCCGAATGGATAGATGTCGCTTCCGATGGCGTATAGGTAGGATAGTGCTCCTAGGAAGTCTCCGCCCATTCCCACATAGGCGGCCTCGTAGGCTAGCCAGTCTATGAATCCGAAGAGGAGGACTGCTCCCACGATCGCGATTATCTGGGATTTCTGAACCTCTTTGATCTCTCCGGCTAGGTAGATCGAGAAGTTGAATCCTAGGAAGTTGATGTAGGTGAAGGTTAATCCTAGAAGCGTTGCTGTTAGAAGGAAGCCTGTCGGATAGCCCGCGTCAACCGCCGCCTCAATTATCTCCTCGTAGCTCACTCCCGTCGCCGCCGAGAAGTTCGCCGCGAAAACTCCCCTTCCAATTAGGAATAACGCTCCGGCGTAGATCGCGAGCCCTACCAAGACTAGAATGAAGTATGCCCAAAGAACCTTCGCCGTAGCCTTGGCTCCACGGGAAATTATTACCGCGCAGATCAGGTAGTAGATTACCGCGAAGACGAAGGTGAACTCGTTTGACGAAACCGTCGCCGCAAGATCCGTCAGCCCGTGCACCTCTAGGACCGGTGCTAGGACGTACTGAGTAAACCACGGGATATAAGCTCCGGCAACGCTTAAGATCACCATGAAGAGGAAGAAGTTTATCGAGTAGCCTATCGCCGGGTGGAGAATCCTGCTAACCCAGATGTAGTCTCCTCCAGCCCTCGGCATCGCTATCGAGAGGAGCGCGTAGAAGAGACCTATGATTATGCTTATTGGTATCGCTAGAAGCGCGGTCGTCGGCAGATGAGCCCCGGGATAGATTATCGACGCCCAGACGCCGTAAACCAGGATCGCCATCGGCGCCATGACCATTATATTGAAGATCATGGCATCCCATGCCGAGATATTGCGGACTAGGCCGGACGCTCTCCTGACATATACGTCTCCGCTCATTCTTCCCACCTCAAGGAGCCTTTCCCCTTCTCTATCACAACGATATATAATAGTTCCAGTCTTCTAATGTTTAGAAGACCGCCGGAGAACCCGATGGACTACTCTGAACCCCTTCCCCAGAAGAGCGTGAGGCCTTATGGGTGAGCGTAGTGTTAAGCCTTCCGGCGAGATGAACTTCAAGCTTAATGTCTTCCTCCATCTGGGGGATGAGGAGGCGAGGATACTCTACCGCGCGATCCTCCCCGAGGTTAGGGATGCTCCATCTCGAAGAACTTCGGTGAAGCTCGAGCTCGTGGAGGGAGGCGTGATACTCGGGATCTCGGCTGCGGACCCGGTGGCTCTCAGAGCCGCCTCAAACTCCTTCCTGAGGTTCATCGACTCCGTTCTCAGGTCGATAAGGCTTCTCTGAACAATTCTTTTAAGCTTCCTAAACCCGGGTTTGGTGGAATGTCGGCTGGTGGTGAAGAGCTTCCCCCGAGCGTAAGGCAGCAGGTCGCCCGCTTCCAGCAGCTCCAGCAGACCCTAAACGCGATCCTAGTCGAGAAGCAGAGGCTCGAGGTCGAGCTCGTCGAGCTAAAGGACGCGCTTGAGGAGCTCCAGAAATCCCCGGACGACGTCGTGGTCTATAAGGCCGTCGGCCCGGTCCTCGTTCAGACGAGCAAGCAGAAGCTTCTCGAGGAGCTTGGGGAGAAGAGGGAGCTTACGGAGACCCGGCTTAGGCTTCTGGAGAAGCAGGAGCAGCGGGCCCGGGAGCAGCTCGAGGATCTTCAGAAGGAGCTTAAGCAGGCTCTCTCAGGGAAAGGTGTTGGATGAGGGATCCGGGTTTCATCCGGGGCATCGCGGAGAGGCTGAGGGGGCTCTCCGGAAGTGTGGCCGCGATATTGATCCACAGCGGCGGAGACCCGGACTCGATAGGCTCGGCATACGTGCTCTCGGGAATCCTGTCTAGGGAGTTCGGCCTGCGCAGGGTCCTGTTCAGGATACCGTCCGAGGTTTCGACGCACAGCGCCCTCCTCCTCGAGGAGCTCAGGTTCGCCGAATCCGGGGAGGATCTGGAGGAGGCCCACTACTTCATAGTTCTCGACTGCGGCTCCCCCGAGCAACTCGATGGCCTCGCCTGGGTTCTGGATTCAGGAAGACCGGTCGTCGTAATCGATCATCATTCCACGAGCCCCGAGAGCTTCGGGGGCAAAGCCGAGGTCCACGCCTCGGAGGAGTATCAATCGGTTTGCGAGATAGTCCTCGACCTGGCGGAGTATCTCGGGTACGGGCTGTCGGCGCGGGAGGCTGAAGCGCTCTTCCTCGGAATATACTATGATACGGTTCGGCTCTCGGTAGCCGACTCGGAGACCTTCAAGAAGGTTTGCAGGCTCGTGGGCTACGGAGTTGATCCGAGAGACGTTATACAGAAGCTCGAGACCGGGATGGATCCATCCGAGAGGATAGCTAGGCTTAAGGCCGCTGCTAGGCTTAGGATCTACCGCGCCGGGAATTGGCTTATAGCCGCGAGTAAGCTCAGCAGCTTCCAAAGCTCGGCCGCTAGAGGCTTGACAGGTCTCGGCGCCCACCTCTCGATCGTGGCCGGGGAGTCCGGAGAGGGCGTAGTGGTGTCCCTCAGGGCTACGCGAGACTTCGTAGAGGCAACAGGAATAAATGTGGGGAGAGATATCGCTGCCCGGATCGGGGCTGAGTTCGAGGGTCATGGAGGTGGTCATTCATCCGCGGCGAGGGCGCTCTGCGCGAAGGGGGAGCCGGAGGAGATTCTAAATCGATGCGTAGAGCTGGTGAGGGAGCTTCTGGGGGCTCCCGTCTCGGAGCTGAAGCCGTAATCAAGGTCGATAACCTCTCCTTCAGGTATCTCGGAAGCGAGGATTACGCGCTGAAAGATATAACGCTCGAGGTTAAGCGGGGGGATTTCGTCGTTCTAGCCGGTAGAAGCGGGTGCGGTAAGACCACCCTCCTAAGATGCTTGAACGGGCTCATCCCGAACTTCTATGAAGGAGATTTCTCGGGCAGGGTTCTGGTCTGCGGCATGGACACCCGGGAGACGCCGCCCCACATCCTATCCCAGAAGGCCGGGATGGTCTTCCAGAACCCGGATAACCAGCTATTCGCGTTGAGCGTCGAGGCCGACGTGGCGTTTCCCTTGGAGAACCTCGGCCTCCCGAGGGAGGTGATTCTGGAGCGTGTTGAATGGGCTTTAAAGCTTCTCGGAATAGAGGATCTGAGGGATAGGTCTCCCTTCGAGCTTTCGGGCGGTCAGAAGCAGAAGGTCGCGATAGCCTCGATTCTAGCCATGAAGCCCGACGTGCTCCTGCTCGACGAGCCCACGAGCTCCCTAGACCCCGCCTCGGCGAAGAGCCTCATCGACTCGATAGTCGAGCTAAATAGACGCGAAGGGCTGACGATAATCATATCGGAGCATAGGCTCGAGCTCCTTCTGCCCCACGCGAGCAGGCTCATGGTGATGGATCGGGGGAGGATCGTCTACGACTCGGATCCGAGGAGCGTTTTGGAGGGGGGAGATCTCCTAGCCTACGGGATAGCCTTGCCGAGGGCCTCCGAGGTGGCTCGCTACGTGAACCTGCGCGGCGGATGCCTAAGATTCGAGAAGATTCCGCTTAGCGTCGACGAGTTCGTCGAGAGGGTTAGGGGGTTCATCGCATGATCGCCTTCGAGTCCGTGGAATTCGTTTATCCGAGCGGCGTGAAAGCCCTCGACGGCGTATCCCTGAGGATAGGCGACGGCGAGGTGGTTGCCCTGATGGGCGAGAACGGAGCCGGGAAGACCACCCTCCTAAAGCATCTAAACGGGCTGCTCAAGCCGACGAGCGGCAGGGTTCTCGTCGACGGAGTAGATACGCGGAAGGCCACCGTGGCCCAGCTCGCTAGAACCGTTGGGCTGGTCTTCCAGAACGCCGAGGACATGTTCTTCTCAAGCAGCGTCTGGGAGGAGGCGGCCTTCGCCCTGAGGAACTTCGGGTATAGCGAGAGGGTCGTCGAGCGGAGGGTTGACTGGGCGCTAAAGTTCATGGAGCTCGAGAAGTATTCCGACGCCTCGCCCTTCATGCTCAGCGGCGGGGAGAAGAAGAGGCTGGCCCTGGCCGTGATCTTGGCCTGGTCTCCGAAGGTTATCGCCCTTGACGAGCCCACGACCGGGCAGGATCAGCTTCAGAAGGAGAAGCTCCTCCAGATGATTAAGCTTCTAAGGGAGCAGGGCAGGACCATCATAATCTCGACCCACGACGTGGAGTTCGCGGCTCAGCTTAAGCCTAGGGTGATCTTGATGAGGCGGGGGAGGATAGTCGCCGACGGGGAGGCCGACGAAATCTTCCTAGACGAGGAGCTTCTAAGATCCTGCAACCTCCTACCCCCTCAGATAGTTTCTCTAACAAAGCGCTTAGGCTTCCTCGGGATCAAACCGTCCCTAAAGCATCCGAGGGAGGTTGCGGACGAGATAATCGATAGATTGGAGGGGCTCTCGTGCAAGACCTAAACCTTTATTTCGAGAAGGTAATCGCATGGTGAACGCCGATGCCCCCGATAATCTGCGTCGTAAGCCCCGGCCGCAAAAGGGGTAAGACTAGGCTAATCGAATGGCTGATCGAGAAATTATCGAGCGAGAGGGTTAGGATCGCCACGATAAAGCACTCGATGGAGGCGATCGATCTAAGAGGCAAGGATACCTATAGGCATCTAGAAGCTGGTGCGGTTGAAACGTGCTACATATCGCCCCGAGATCTTGTCGTTTTGAGAAGGTCTGGTGGATCGATCGAGGAAGCCATAAGCTCGCTTAGCCCCGACCATGACCTGATACTCGTCGAGGGATTCAAGAGGTCGCCTTATCCGAAGATACTCTGCGCGGAGAGCCTCGAGGAGGCGAGAGAGGCCGTCAAGCGGATCGAGAACATCATAGCCGTAACGGGGGAGAGCATTCCGGGGAACGGCGAGATCGATGGGGTGAGGCTTCTCGATAGGGATGGAGTTCTCAAGCTGGTTAGGGGATTGGTCGTTGAGAGCTGGATTAAGGGCATCCCGAATCTCAACTGCGGTAGGTGCCGCTATGGGTCGTGCGGTAAATTGATAGAGGCGATTAAGCGGGGGGAGGCGACGATAAGGGACTGCGCGATGAGGCGCTTCCTAGCCGCAAAGATAACGATAGACGGGGTTGAAGTCCCGCTTGGAGCATGGCCTCAGCAACTTCTCCGAGAGCTTATGAGAGCGTTTATAAGATCTCTTAAGCTTAGGGATCTTAGGCTGGAAAATGCTCGAAGGGTTTTCGTGGAGATAGACCTCGGGGGCGTGGAGGCTGGGGAATCGGCTCGGTGATCTAAAGCATGGCGACGCTCCTCCAAGGTCTCCAATTCCAGCCCGGAGCCAGCGTAATCCATAGGCTCGATCCTAGGGTTAAGCTCCTCATATCGACGACGCTCCTGATCACCTCGCTCCTATACTTGGAAGTCGCCGTTACGAGCCTCGTCATAGCGGTCGAGCTGATCCTATCCGCGATAAGCGGGACCGCTAAAAGATGGGCTAAAACGGTTTACGGCGCCCTCCCGCTGGTAATCCTAATCTTCCTCATGAACTACCTCGTAAGATCATTCTCCGAGGGATCCTACTGCGATCCGAGCATTATCTACGTATCCTTCGCGACGGCTTATCGGCTGATAGCCTTCCTAGCGTCCTTCTCGATCTTCTTCCTCACCACGACCCCCGAGGAGCTCGGAATGACCCTCACGAAGCTCAGGATACCCTACACCTATTCCTTCGCCTTCATCTCCGCGATAAGGTTCACGCCCATCCTAGCCGAGGAGCTTCAAACCATAATGGACGCCCAGAGGTCTAGGGGCCTAGAGCTCGATAGGGGGAACCCGATCAAGAGGGTTAGGAGGTATATCCCTGTTCTCGTCCCCCTCATAGTGAACGCCCTTCGAAGGAGCTACGAGCTGGCCGAGGCCATGGAGGTTAAATGCTTCGGAGCATCCGAGAAAAGAACCTTTCTAAGAGAGCTTAGAATGAAGCCTAGAGACTACGCGGGCCTGGCGGCAGCGCTCCTATCCCTAGCACTCGCGATCTACGCGAGGTTCTTCCTCGAGCTAAACCTACCCTAAGCCAGCGAGCGAAGCTTTAATATCCCCTAGGCTGGGATATTTCTGCATGATCTCGGCCGCCTCCGGTCTCCTCTTGATAGTCCTCGGCCTCGCCCTAACGTTCCTCGGCAAGAAGCTCGTGAAGGCGATAGCGTTCATAGTCGGAGGCCTTATCGGAGCCCTTCTAGCTCTCATGCTGGCCCCGCTCTTCGTCTCGCCTCCGCTCACCTACCTCGCGGCCCTGATAGGATTCATAGTCTTGGGGCTAATCTTCTACCTTCTGCTCCCGTTCGGCGGCGGCGTGATAGCCGGGCTCGCCGCATTCTTCCTCCTGAAAGGCTTGGTGGGGTTTCTCATGGCCGCCCTCATAGCCCTGATAGTCCTCATAGTAGTCATCATCCTCTTCGACAAGATCCTGGCCGTGGGATCCGCCTTCGCGGGGTCGATCGTGGTCCTAGCGGGCTTAAGCCAGCTCGGGCTAGCCTTCCTCCCGGCGATCCAGCTGATAATCCTGCTCCTGCTAACGGTCTTGGGGTCGATAGTCCAGCTCAAGATCTAGATGCCTTCGCGAGCCTATAAGCGAGCTCGGCCGCCTCGACCGGGTCATCCGCGAAATGGGCTTTAACGATCCTCCTATGATCGAGGTATCCCTCCTCGCAGAGCTCTGCGAGCCTGTCCGATGGATATCCCGTCTCGGTTAAGATTATCAGAGGCTTCCGGTAGAGATAGGCTAGAAGCGCCTCGATTATGGTCCCGGCTCCTCCGCCGAGTATCACCATGGAGTCGCAGCTTCTAGCTATGGGAACGCTCCTCATCTGATAGGTTACGCCCGTTAGAATTCTAATCGAGTTATAGGGGCTGTACCTTGGGTGATCCTCGCCCACGAATTCGTCCTCGAGCGGTATGACCCCTATGGTCGTCCCCCCTCTCCTGACATACTCTCCGCACGCTATCCTCATCAGCCCGCCATCCCCTCCGCTCATCAAAACGACCTCATCTCTATAGCGCGAAAGCGCTTCCGAGAATCTTCGAGCCTTCTCAACCGCGGCGGGCGTCGGATCCGGATCGCTCGAAGCCCCTATCGCCACTACGAGCGCTCTCTTCATGGATCGATTAGAAAACCCTTCTAGAATAAAAAGTTGGGGGTTTGATTTACGGCTTCTCGATCTTGATCTCTATCTCGGGCTTTACCCCGGCTTTCTCGAAGAGCGCTCCGACGGGGCATATGTCCATGGTAAGCTTGAGAACGATCTCAACGTCCCTCTCGCCGGCGTCGGTCTTGACGGTCAGAACCCCCTTGCACTTCTCGATCGTCTTCTCGCCTTTCTCGGCTTCGAGATCGAGCCTGAGGGCCTCGTACTTCAGCTTCCTCTTCTCGGCGACCACGGCGAAGATCGTGGTGATGCATCCGGCTAGGCTCATCAGAGTGAGCTCTAGGGCTGTCGGCCCCATGTCGTCTCCGTTGTTCTCCGGGGGGAGATCCACGACGACGCTGTGCTTCCTGCCGTTATCCAGCACACTCCTAAACTTCGAGATCCAGATAGAGGTGGCCTTCATAGGCTCTCACCGGTGCGAATTATCCCCGAACTGACGATTAATAAACCGTATCTCCTAATGCGTGATACGCGGAGGGATGGCGGGCGATAGGATGGTTAGGGAGAGCGTCAGGAAGGCCATTAGATCCGGCCTAGAGGAATTCGACCGCGAGATCGGGCATCTGGTCGAGAGATATCGCCGCGGAGAGCTGGATTTAGACGAGTATCTAGACTTAAGGGCCGCTCTCGAGCGCGGGAAGGAGAGCCGGGTCTTGGAGAATTTGAGGGGGATGAGGAGGCGAGGCTACTCCCCGAATAGCGGAACCCTTCCAAGGTAGTTCATTAGTATTCTCATTAAGTCTACTCCGCGTATCCTGCATATGACGCCCCTGGCGCACGATAGCTCATCGAACTTGCTAACGTCGTCTCTCCTAACGTCGGGCCCCATTATCGCTAGGGGAACCGGGTCTCCCTTATGCTCCCCGATCTCGCTCGGGGTCGTGTGATCTCCCGTTAAGGCTAGGTAGAACCCCCTATCGGAGACTTTATCGACGAGCGGCGCGAGCTCCCGCGAGATCCACTCGATCACCTCGACCTTCTTCCTCGGGTTCTTATCGTGGCTCACGTTATCGGTCGCCTTGACGTGGAGGAAGACGAAATCGTATTCGTCTAGGGCCTTCATCGCCGCCTCCACCTTACCCCTGAGATTCGTGTTCACGGTTCCCGTCGCCCCCGGGACCCTTATCAGGTCGAAGCCAACCGCCCTCGCGACCCCCTTATACAGGCCTCCGCCGGCGATCGCAGCGCCCCTAATCCCCCAGACCTTGCTTATCGGCTCGATCTCCGGGAGGGTTCCAGCTCCTCTTGGGAGGAGGACGTTGGCGGGCTTAAGCCCCCGCTTGATCCTCGCCCGGTTTACGGGGTGGTCTGCTAGAATCCTCCTAGCCTTCTCGAGAAATTCCTTCAAGGCCTTCGCCGTCCTCTCGGCCTCAATAGAGCCCTCCAAGGGCTTTGGATCCGGAACCTTAACCCCCACCCTGTGGAGGTCCACGTCGGAGACGCATCTCGAGAGCTTCTCGCCCCTAAGGACTAGAACGCCTCTATGCTCGGACGAGTGGTGGAAGATCGCCTCCACGCCGCCGACGCCCTCGATCCTAATCTCCTTAAGGGCTTCCGATAGCTTCCTCGCCTCCTCGCTGCTAATCCTCCCAGCCCTCCTATCGATTACGACGCCGTCGGAATCTATGGTCGCGAAATTGCACCTAAAGGCAACGTCCCCCGGCTGAAGCTCTATCCCGACCCCGAGAGCCTCGAAAGCCCCGCGCCCCGGATAGCATTTGAAGGGGTCGTAGCCGAAGAGCGCTAGATGGGCGGTGTCGCTTCCCGGAGGCTGACCCGGAGCGATGACATCCATTATACCGCATTCCCCCTCAGATGCTATGCGATCGAAGGTCTCGGCATTCGCCGCCTGTAGAGGCGTTAGCCCGTTCAAGGTCTTCGTCGGCCGATCGCCAAGCCCGTCACATACCACTAGAACGGCCTTCATACCGGCTTGAAGGGGCTTGAGCAAGCTTTAAACCTCCCTTCAAACGCTAAAGCTATCAAAAGGCCGATCAGCTAAAACTTATGGACTCGAAGTGCCCGAAATGCGGCGGATCCATGAAATCCTTCACCAAAGACTTCTCCGAATCTTCCGTCGGCCCCTTCTCGGTGAAGAGGCTTCTACCCTCCGAGCTTCAGGAATACAACTCGATAGAGGTTAAGATTTGCGAGAGCTGCGGATACATGGAGCTCTACTGGAAGAAGTAGCTGCCGCTAAGAGGCGCTTATCTCCATCTTCTCAATTTTATTCAAAGCTTGATCCACCAGCTTCCCGATCGGAAGCTCCTCCTCGATCCTCTTAACGTCCTCGATCCGCGCCTTGGTTATCTGTCTCCTCGGGGCGAAGAGCGTGCAGCAATCCTCCTGAGGCTTTATCGAGATCTCGTAGGTTCCTATGCTCTTGGCGATGTTCTTGATCTCCTCCTTATCCAATCCTATAAGCGGCCTGAGAACCGGCATCCGGACGGCTTCCCCGATAACCCTTAGATTCTGGAGGGTCTGGGATGAGACTTGGCCTAGGCTCTCGCCCGTTACCAGCGCCTCGGCCTTCTCCCGCTCCGCGAGCTTCTCGGCTATCCGCAGCATAAATCTCCGGTAAAGGATTATCAGGTATCGGGGATCCACCCTAGTTCTAAGATAGGTCTGAACATCTCCTAAGGGTATTAGGTAGAGGATGCTGGGGGACTGATATCTAGCGAGCGTCTCGACGAGCTTAATCGTCTTGTAGATGCTCGACTTGGAGACTATGGGGAAGCTGTGGAAATGGGCGTAAACGACTTCAACGCCCCTCGCGAGCATTAGGTATGCGGAGACCGGGGAGTCTATTCCCCCCGAGATCAGCGCGATCGCCTTCATCTACTTTTACTCCAACCGTATTAGGATCCAGGCAGCTATTTAGCGTATTTCCCGGCTATCTCGCGTAGAGCCTCGATCACGTATTCGACCTCGCCCCGCCTAGTCCATCTCCCTACGCTAAGCCTTAGCCCACGCCTAGCCCGATCCTCATTCAATCCTATCGCTAGGAGGACGTGGCTCGGCTCGAGCTTCCCGCTCGCGCACGCCGACCCTATCGAGGCCGCTATCCCCCGCTCGTTAAGCTCTAGGATCAGCCTCTCGCCCTCGATGAATTCAAGCCAGAAGCTAGCTATGGTCGGAAGCCTTTTCTCGGGATGCCCGGTTAGATGGACTCCATCGATCTCCGAGATCTCCTCGATAAGCTTCCTGCACAGCCTCCCCAATCTCTCGGCTTCCTCCTCCATGAGGTCTCTCATGAGCTCGCATGCCTTCGCGAACCCGACCGCTCCCGGGATGTTCACCGTACTGGATCTCAGGCCGTATTCGTGGCCTCCACCGTGGAGTAGCGGCTCGATCTTGACTCCCTCGCGGACGTATAGCGCCCCGATCCCCTTCGGCCCGTAGATCTTATGCCCGCTTAGGGTCAGTAAATCGACGCCCATCTCCTCCACGTCTACCGGGATCTTTCCGAGGCTTTGAGCCGCGTCGACGTGGAATAGCACGCCCCTCTCCCCGCATATCTCGCCTATCTCCCTTATCGGCTCGATCGTCCCTATCTCGTTGTTCGCGTGCATTATCGAGACGAGTATCGTATCCCCCCTGATCTCCTCCTCAACTTTCGCGGGATCCACGAGGCCGTGCTCGTCGACGGAAATGTAGGTTACCTCGAACCCGTTTCGCTCGAGCCATCTACACGGCTCTAGGACGCTGGGATGCTCTATCCTCGACGTAATTATGTTCCTCCCCTTGCCTCGGCTCGCGAAGGCGGCGCCCTTTATCGCTAGGTTGTTGCTCTCCGTCGCGCTGCTCGTGAAGATCAGCTCCATCGGGGATGCCCGGATGAAGGACGCGATCTCCTCCCTCGCCTTCTCGAGAGCCTCCCTGGCCTCCATCCCCCAGCTATGTAGGCTCGCCGCATTCCCGAATCTATCTCCGAAGTATGGCAGCATGGCCTCGAGGACTCTAGGATCCGTCGGGGTCGTCGAGGCGTAATCCATGTAGATCCTCTGCCTCTCCCTAGACCTGAACATCTTCCGGTAGGGGGTCGCGATTCTAAGAATATAGATGTTCTCCGGGGAAGGCGCTCGCGTTAAGAGATAAAATAAGAGGGTGTTTTAGGTCTTTTTGGATTCTAACCCCTTGGCCGCCTCGCGAGCCTTTTCAGCCCATTCCTCAGCCCTCTTCGACACGACGTCTCTGAGCCCGAATCCCAGCGCTATCCCTCCCCCGATCGCGACCGCGCCCGCGAGCCCCCACGAGAGAGCCGTGATTATCGTGTAGAGTATGCTTACGTCGATTTTCATGGTCGATAAGCCTATGATTACAACGACGAGGTACATGATCCCCCTAACTAGGAGGGACACCAGTCCCGCGTATTCGATTCCAGCCTCCCTTCCCACGGCTTTTATAGCGTCCCCGACGAAGTCGGAGATCATCAGGCCGAAGATCAGGATGAAGACTCCAGCTATGAAGCTCGGGAGATACTCGACAACCATCTGCATGTAGCGCGTTAGGAACTCTATCCCCAGAACGTTCACGGCCGCGAAGACCGCTATCAGGTAGATGAACGCCCGGATCAATACGTCGAAGAACTTCGGGATCGAGATACCGGACTTCTCTATCGCCCTCCCGACCGAGGTCTTCCGCAGGGCGTCGTCGACCCCCGCCTTATCTAGTATCCTGCTTATGGCCGCTCCAAGCCCTCTCCCGATCGCCCACCCGATTATCAGGATTATGATCGCGGTTATGATGTCCGGAACGGCGTCGATAAGCCATTTCCCGAGATTTGCTAGAAATTCGTAGAGCATCACCTTATTTTTGCATTAACCTTATATAAAGGTTGCTTGCCCGCGCCGGGAGCGGATGGAGCGGCTGCCTCGAGCGGATTACTGGAGGATAATCTTTAAGGTCGCGGGGTTAGCTGGAGGCTTAGGCTTGCTCGCGAGGTCTAGCAAGCTAGGTCTCAAGCTCCTGCTCGTCCTAGAGATAGCGTTCGCCGGGATCTACCTCTCGTTTACTAGGAATCTTTTCGTAATCTACCTGGCCTCGATAGGCTTCGACATAGCCGGGATCTCCCTCATGTTCGTGGCGGCGACCCTGCTCTCATCCATAACCTCGACGATCCTCTACAAGCGGCCGAGCTTCCTCGTCCGAAGGGTTAAGCCCAAGTTCCTAATATTCCACGCTTGCGAGCGGGTCTTCTGGATACCCATAATCTTCTTCAGGGATATGGCGGGGATCGCCCTCTTCTACGCCTTGATAAACCTCTCCTCGACCTTCCTAGGATCCTTTATGAATATGCTGATCTACTCCTCCTTCGACGAGGAGGGAATAAGGGACGTAACGGCGAAGAGGACCGCGGCCTACAACATTACCAGCATAATCGGCTCCCTCGGAGCGATAGGCCTCCTAGCCATCCTCCCGGCCGAGATAAAGTTCGTGGTCCTCTTCGCCGTAGGCTCCCTAATCGGCCTCCTGTCAACCCTGATGCTCCTCTTCGCCGATATGAGGCACCTCGAGGGCGCGGAGATACCTAAGGCCGTCGAAAAGCCCGAGCAGATGTTCTCCATCTCGGCCTTCTTCCTAGCCTTCCTAGCCTCCGGAAACCTCCTCGGAATATTCTGGGCGCCCTACCTAATGACGGTCTTGAAGGCCCCGGACTACGTTGCCGCGGCCATGAACTTCGCGGCGACGATCTCGAGCATAGCCGGCTCCCTGCTCTGGGCTAGGAGATCCCTTAGAACCTTTAGAATCGCTCTTGGGATGTCCGTGCTCACGCCCCTAGCGGCCTTCCTAATCCCGGTTCCGGCGGCTCACGTGGGGATCTCGGCGTTCAACGGGCTTATGGGGACCGGGGCGAGCTTCCTCGGGAACTTCCTCTTCGCTAGGTATTTGAAGGAGTTCGGGGCGATCCGGTCGAGCATAATGATGACCATCCTCGGAAACCTCGCCCAGCTGCTCGCAACCCCCTTCGGCATCTTCTTCGGCCAGCAGTACCTGATACTCTTCGCGTCGGTAATGCTCATGATAATCGCCTCGACGGGCCTAGCCTTCCTGACGATCCCGGAGGTCGCGGTGGTCCCCGAGCACGCCGCGAGGACCTACTCCCTCCTCATCTACTCGAACAGCATAGCGGGATACTCGTATATGGTTGAGACGAGCAAGGAGACGATAATGCTGAGCTTCAGGCTCCTCGCCCTAGCCCTAGTCATCATGCTCCTCTACATCCTCTATAGGCTGATCTTCTTCCTAGCCGGGGGCTTGAGCTAAGCCGTTGGCCTAAACTAAAATACGGTGCTGAGGCTAGAGTTTGATTGGTGTGATGATGGTGGAGGAAGCCTTAGAGAAGTTCGCGTCGGAGCTTGCGCGCGAGCTGATAGAGCTCATCCCGAAGCTCATACTCGCCATAATCGTAATCGTGGCCGCTTTCGCGATCCTAAAGCTCGTTGGAGGATTCATCAGGAAGCTTCTCAAGCTCGCGAACGTCGACGAGCTTCTCGAGAAGACCACGGGCGCTAGGCTTCCGGTAACGCTCAGCTCGATAATCTTGGCTGTCTTCTACATCGGGGTCGCCTTAGCCTCCCTATACGCCCTGATAAACATCTTCCTCGGAGAGGCTTACGTCGAGATCGCTAACAACCTCCTAATGTACGGGGCTAGGATAATCAGCCTAATCCTGCTCGCCATGATAATCTTCGCGGGATTCTCTTGGATGATCGAGAAGATCAGGGTCGAGAGCAGGCTCAGGGGATACCTGATATTCATAATGATGCTCCTCCTAACGGCCATGCTCATAGACGTAACAGCCTTAAGCGAGCCGGTGAAACACGCTCTCTACACGGGCCTCGCCATAGGCATAGGCGCCTCGCTGGCGATATTCTCCGCTTGGTTCTTCTTCGGAGAGTTCTGGGAAAGGGCTTTGGAAGAGAGGAGGGCCAAGCGCGGGAGAAAGTGATCTTGGAGGGCGACGGCTATGCCGATGTCGAAGTCGAGCTTACGCGAGCTCGTGCCGGCCCCCAAGATCGCGCCGTCCCTCCTCTCGGCGGACTTCAGAAGGCTTGAGGATCAGGTTAAGGCGGTCGAGCGGGCGGAGGCCGAGATGCTGCACTTCGATATAATGGACGGACACTTCGTTCCAAACCTAACCTTCGGCCCCCTCGTAATCAGGTGGCTGAGGCGGGCGACGGACATGACGTTTATGGCCCATCTGATGGTGGATAATCCCGAGAGCTTGGTGGAGCCGGTGATCGACGCAGGAGCCGATATGGTAGTCGTTCACGTCGAATCCTCGAAAAACATGTTCAGGCTAATCCAGTCGATAAGGGATAGGGGGGTGAGGGTCGGGGTGGCGCTCAATCCCGCGACGCCCCTAACCCACCTAACCTACCTGCTCAACGGGGTGGACTCGGTTCTCGTAATGTGCGTGGATCCGGGGTTCGGGGGCCAGAAATTCATCCCCGGCATGATGGGCAAGATCAGGAGGCTTAGGAGGGCTCTGCTCAAGCGGAGGCTGCCCCTCGACATAGCGGTCGATGGGGGAATTGATCACGAGAACGCCGGAGCGGTTGTCGAGGCGGGGGCGAGCATCATAATAGCCGGAACCGCCATCTTCGGCCAAAGCGATATCGAAGGCGCCGTGAAAATATTGAGGAAGAGATGCTTAGAAGCCTACGAAAGGATGATTAGCGAGCTGGCGCGGTCTCAGGATTAATTCCGAACTTAAGGCTCGGCCTCCATGGAAACGCATATATATCCTGCGCGAATTTTATCGGCATGAACGTGAAGTATGCTATCGGGCTCTGGCTCTTCGGCCAGCTCTCCGACAGGTTCCTAACCTATCATCCTCCGAAGAGTTTGGAGGAGCGGGCTGAGGAGGCGTCGAGGGTTGATGGAGCGAGCGGCGTCGAAGTGATCTACCCGATGGAGTTCAAGTACGATGAGCTGGATAAGGTGAAGAGCCTTCTGAGGGAGAAGGGGCTGAGCGTCGCCTCCATAATACCGGACCTCTTCACCGAGCTCAGGTGGATTCGGGGAACCCTAGCTAGCAGAGATGAGAAGACTAGAAGGGAGGCTGTAAAGCTCTGCATAGAGGCGGTCGAGGCAGCTAAGGAGCTCGGCTGCAAGACCATAAACATCTGGCCCGGTCAGGACGGCTACGATTACCCGCTTCAGGCGGATTACGGGAAGCTCTGGGATTGGTTCGTTGAGGGGGTGAGGGAGGTAGCATCCCACGACTCTAACGTGAGGGTGGCCGTCGAGTATAAGGTTAAGGAGCCGAGGACCCACCTCCTAGTGAGCTCGGTCGGGAAGGCTCTTCTCCTCGTCGAGGACATCGGCCTCAAGAACGTCGGCGTAACCCTCGACATAGGGCACGCGCTCCAAGCTGGAGAAAATCCCGCGGAATCCCTAGTCCTCCTCCAGAAGCGCGGCAAGCTCTTCCACCTCCACGCGAACGATAACTACCGGGACTGGGATCACGACCTACTCTCCGCCTCGATAAACTTCTGGGATTACATCGAGATCTTCTTCTGGCTGAAGAAGCTGAATTACGAGGGCTGGATCTCGATAGACGTTTACCCGTTTAGGGAGAACGTTCGGAGGATTTGCGAGGAATCGATAAGGATGATGAAATGCGTTGAGAGCCTCGTCGATAAGATCGGAATGAGCGAGCTCGAGAGATGCATAGAGGTCGGAGATCCCGCGGAGACGGCGGTAGTCCTACGCAAAGCCTTCGAGTAGCCTCCTACCTCCGGCCTCCCTTAACCCTTTTTAGAGCCCCCGCTAGGACTGGATACAGCTCGAGATAGACCTTGTAGAGCTCATCATATTTCCCGGAGCTCTCACCGGGAGCATGGCTCTCCAACCCCGCCTCCATGCTCGCGAGGGCCTCCTTAAAGCTCCTGAACCTGCCAGCTCCTTTAAAGGCCGTGAGGGCCGCTCCGGCCACCGTCGCCTCCCTAATCCTAGAGGTGACTATGAGCCGCCCGGTTACGTCCGCTCTAATCTTATTCCAGAGCCTATTCTTCGACCCGCCTCCAACGACCTTCACTCCCGAGAGCTTCACCCCGAAAGCCTTCTCAAGCCCTTCGATGGCTAAGCGAAGCTGGTAGGATAACCCCTCCAAGGCTGCTCGATAAATATGACCCCTCTCCACGAAGGGGGTTAGGCCTAGGATGACGCCGGGAATTCCGTAAGCCTTCGTCGGCCCGGTGTCGGGCATAAAGCTCGGCAGGAGTATTAGGCCGCCTGCCCCGGCTGGGACGCGCTCAGCCTCCCCGACCATGACCTCGTAGACGTTTTCGACCTCCTCGCGATACATCAGCCTCCTGACCCACTCCAATACCAAGGACGCCGGCATGAGAAACTGCGGATTCCAGAAGCCGGGCTCAACATCGGCCTCGATAACTACGCCCAGCTCGTAGGCCTCCCTGCTCGGATCATACCTATTCAATCTGAGGGCTAGGATCTCCCAAGTTCCGCTCGAGAGAGCCGCCTGATCGGCTGCGGGGTTCGCGGCTAGGATGGCGAACTGGGTGTCATGGCCTCCAACCACGACCGGAAGCCCTCTGGGAAGCCCGGTCTGCCTAGCGGCCTCCTCCGTAACCTCTCCGAGAACCTCGCCCGGCTCCCTCCACTCCGGGAAGAAGCTTGGATCGAGGCCGGCTAGTGCTAGCATCTCCTCGGACCAGTCCCGCTTACCTAGGTCCATGGCCATCATGGTCGAGCCGCTCGTTGGATCGATGTGGAGCGCGCCCGTCAGCTTGTAGGAGAAGTAGCCCGGCATCATGAGCCACGTATGAGCTTCTTCGAGGGCTGATGGAGCGTGCCTCCTAAGCCAGATCAACCTGTGAAGCGTATTGAAGACGATGATCTGGTATCCCGTTATTCTGAAGATCTCCCACGGATCCATCTTCTTGGAGATCTCCTCGGCTATTCGGCTTGTTCTAGGGCACATCCACGAGATCGCGTAATACGTCGTCGTTCCATCGCGCTTGATCGGGACGCCGTCGGCCCCCCAAGTCGCTATCGTCGTGGCTATCGGGTTGAACCGCCCCTCGATGGACTTCATCAACCTCCTAGTTAGAGCGCACAGCTTCCCCCAGATCTCCTCCAAATCCCAGATCCTCCAAGTGGGTTCTCCGCCCGGCTGAGGCTTAGGAGAATTTGGAGCGCTCTCCTGAGCAACTATCCTACAAGCTTCATCGAGGGCGGCTATCCTAAGTTTCGATGACCCGCAGTCGAAAACTATGACAACATCCCTTTCCCCGCTCAAGATAAGTCATTAATGAGTGGTTGCGCAGCTGGAGATAAAGGTTGCCCCGCGCCCTCTTCTGGAAAGATTTTATAAGGCTCGTCAACTCAGAGATCTGCATGAAGACTTTAGTTGCCTTGCCGGAGCGCTGCACCGGATGCCAGCGGTGCGTTCTCGCTTGCTCTTACGCCCATGCTCAAAGCTTCTCCCCATCGAAATCCAGGATATGGGTCGTGAGGGCTAAGCGCAGGATAGACTACCCTATCTTCTGTAATCAGTGCGGCTTATGCGTGGGCGCTTGTCCGGCTGGGGCGTTGAGCAGGGACGCGAAGACGGGGGCCGTGGTGGTGGACGAGGAGAAGTGCGTTGGATGCGGCTTCTGCGTTAGAGCCTGCCCCTGGGGGCTCGTCGTACTGGATTCGGAGACCGGTAAGGCGATTAAGTGCGATCTATGCGGTGGCGATCCGGCCTGCGTTAAGGAGTGTCCCGAGGCCGCTCTCCTATTTGTGGACTTGAATGAGGCGGCGTCGGCTAAGAGGAGCTTATTGGTTAGGCTTCTAGGTGAGTAGCCATGGAGGAGTGGTATGGCTACGCTGGAAGAATTCTTAGGGTGGATCTAAGTCGGGGGAAGATCGCGTCGGAGCCTCTCGACAGGGAGGTCGCGAGAAACTACCTCGGCGGAACGGGCTACGCGGCTAAGCTCATGTGGGACGAGCTGAGGCCCGGAGTAGACCCCCTCTCGCCGGACAACCTACTAATCTTCGCGACGGGGCCCCTAACCGGAACGCCGTTCCCGGTCTCGGGAAGCTACGACCTAGTCTTCAAGTCCCCGCTCACGGGGATCTGGGGCGAGGCCCGCTCCGGGGGGTTCTTCGGGCCTAGGCTTAAGTTCGCCGGCTATGACTTTCTAGTGGTCTCCGGTAGAGCGGAGAAGCCGGTGTACCTCTGGATCCGCGACGGCGAGGCCGAGATCAGGGACGCCTCGCATCTCTGGGGCAGGGGGACCCACGAGACGGCGCGCATGATCCTAGAGGAGGAGGCGTTGAGAGACGTCTCGGTTGCTTGCATCGGGCCTGCCGGTGAAAGGCTCGTGCGCTTCGCGGCGGTGGTTGAGGAGAACGATAGGGTTGCCGGCCGATGCGGGGGCGGAGCCGTTATGGGGTCGAAGAACCTGAAAGCCGTGGCCGTGAGCGGGATGGGGGAGATCAAGGTGGCGAAGCCCCGCGAATTCGAGAAGGCCTTGGACGAGGTGCGCGAAGCGGCCTACAACTTCAAGAAAGCGACCGTGTTCGCCGAGTACGGGACGCCGGGCATAGTCGAGCCCCTGCACGAGGCCGGGGCGGTCCCGGCGAGG
>JAPDJZ010000127.1 GCA_029258815.1 archaeon | reverse complement strand
GCCAGCAGGCCGTTAGAAGGGAGCGGATCAAGAGAGGGTTCACGGACCGGGTTCTAACCTTCTTCAAGCCCAACGACGTCTCCCCGAGGGCGCGCGGATTCGTCTACCGATCCTTCACCAAGGGCCTCGACCCCATCGAGTTCTTCTTCCACATGGCCGGAGGGAGGGACGGCCTCGTGGACACCGCGGTCAGAACCCAGCAGAGCGGATACATGCAGCGCAGGCTGATAAACGCCCTCGAAGCCCTCTACGTCGAATACGACGGAACCGTGAGAACCATGGACGAGGGCAAGATAGTCCAGTTCGTCTACGGGGAGGATGGCGTAGACCCGATGAAGAGCTACCACGGGGAAGCCGTGAACGTCGAGATCCTAGTCAATAGGCTCGGCCTCGCCAAATCCGATAAGCCAGCCTCGGCCCCGGAGCTGAGGGAGCTATCCTCCGCATACAAGGACAAGCTACCGCCCAAGCTCATCGAGAAGCTCGTGGGGGAGATTAGGCGGAGGAAGCTCTCGGCGGAGGATGCTAGGAGGCTGTTCAAGGAGGCTTCCTCGGAGTATCTGAAGAACCGGATAGAGCCGGGTGAGGCCGTGGGGATAGTTACAGCCCAGTCCGTGGGGGAGCCGAGCACTCAGCTGACCTTGAGGACGTTCCACTTCGCTGGGGTCCATGAGGCGTCGATCCTGAGAGGTCTCCCGAGGCTGATAGAGATAGTGGACGCTAGGAGAACGCCCTCAACCCCCATGATGAAGATCCACCTGAAGAAGAAGTATTCCCAGAGCGCGGACGCGGCCCAGAAGATAGCTAGACAGCTGAAATACACGTCCCTCGAGGACGTAACCTCGGACGTCGGCCTAGACCTCAGGAGGAACGCCGTGATAATAGTTCTCGACGATAAAGCGATGAGAAGCGAGGGGGTGAGCGTGAGGCAGGTCGACGAAGCGATAAAATCCCTGAAGCTGAGATACGAGCGCTCGGGCAAGGTGGTAACCGTATACGCCGAGAGCAGGGACGCGGACCTAGAGAGGCTCAGAGCGAAGCTCATGGGCCTGAGGGTCAAGGGAGTCGAGAGGATAACGAAGGCGATAGTGAGATACGAGGACGGGGAATACATCATCCTAACCGAGGGGTCGAACCTAAGGAAGGTCATACAGGTTCCGGAGGTCGATTACAGAAGGGTCTGGACCAACAACATACGGGAGATCGCGATGGTCCTCGGAATCGAGGCCGCGAGAGCCGCGATCGTGAGAGAGCTTAAACACGTTCTAGACGAGCAGGGCCTCGACGTCGATATACGCCACCTAATGATAATCGCGGATATGATGACCCTGAGTGGGACGGTTAAGCAGGTTGGGAGGCACGGGGTTGTAAGGCTTAAGGAGAGCCCGCTGGCCAGAGCAGCCTTCGAGATAAGCGTCCAAACCCTGATAGACGCGGCCGTTAGGGGCGAGGTCGACCACCTAAGAGGAAACGTCGAGAGGATAATAGTCGGTAAGGAGGTTAAGGTCGGGACCGGGCTGGTCTCGCTCCTCATGACCTACCCCGAAGCCGGGTCGAAATCCGAATCAGGCGAAAAGCCCGGGGAGGGCGAATGACCGTGGCCTCGGAGAGCACTCCGGTAACCGAGATAAAGGATCTTAGAAGGCATCTGGAGGTAATCAATAGGACCGGAAAGCTCATCTTCGGATTCCGGCAATCCTCTCTATCGATCCTTCACAGGAAGTCGAAGCTCATAATAATAGCCGGCAACTGCCCCCCGAAGCTCGAGCGGGAGCTGCTAATCGCCTGCAAGATGACCGGAACGCCCTACGTCAAGGTCCCGTACCCCGGAACCGAGCTCGGCTACATGGCCGGAAAGCCCTTCTCCGCGGCCGCCATCTCGATAATAGATCCCGGGAACTCGACGATCTTGGAGGAGGTATTGCCTGAGAAAGAGGAAGAAGCTTATTAGCGACCGGATTAGCTAATGGATTAGCTAATGAGCGAGGGGATAAAGCTAACGGATAAGGAGATGCGCTACATCTCCCTCTTTGAAGCCGCCACCGGGGTTACGATAGTGGACTGCATCGAATACGGGGACATGGTGGTCTTCGTCGTCGGGGAGGGGGAGCTTCCGAAAGCCCTCTCGAGCAAGGGCTTCAGGATACAGGACTTCGCGAGGCTGATAAGGAGGAGGGTTAAGGTGGTCGAGTACTCGAGGGATCCGGCTAGATTCGTCCGGAACGCCCTCCAGCCGGCCAAGCTCCTAGAACCCGTTAGAATGACCGAGAGAACCGACGGGAAGAAGATAGCGGTGGCCGTCGTCGATCCGAGATATAAGGCGATGGCCATAGGCAGGGAGGGGAGGATGATAGAGCTCGTAAGGCTTCTAGCGAAAAGGCATCACAACATAGACCACGTGATAATCCGCTAAGAACCAAGGCACTAGGGAAGATTCATTAACTAGCTCTTCTCGGCTCAGAATGGTAGAGGTGAGAGATAATTGCCCCAAGATAAGAGCCGGGAGCTAATTCTATGGTTCGAGGAGCTGAACAAGGACGACGTCCCCCTAGTGGGCG
Source organism: archaeon (assembly GCA_029258815.1). Taxonomy (GTDB): domain Archaea; phylum Thermoproteota; class Nitrososphaeria_A; order Caldarchaeales; family Wolframiiraptoraceae; genus Wolframiiraptor. Next base: position 21,332 of record JAPDJZ010000127.1, on the reverse strand, counting down.
GGAAATGCGCGAACCTAGGGGAGATGATCAACGCCGGGATACCGGTCCCGCCCGGATTCGCCGTAACGGCATACGCGTATAAGAGGTTCATCGAGGAGACCGGGATAGCTCAGAAGATCTACGACATCTTGGACGAGACCATAACCGATCCTAAGGACCCGAAGCAGTACGAGGAAGCCTCGAGGAGGATTAGAAAGCTGATCGAGTCGACCCCGATCCCCGAGGAGATTAGGAAGGCCATAGTCGAAGCGTATAGGGAGCTCTCGAAGAAGATAGGCCGGAAGCCGGTGTTCGTGGCCGTTAGATCCTCGGCGACGGCCGAAGACCTGCCCGGAGCGTCCTTCGCGGGCCAGCAGGAGACGTTCTTGAACGTGAAGGGCGAGGAGGAACTCCTCGAATCCGTTAGGAAGTGCTGGTCAAGCCTATTCACCCCCAGAGCGATATTCTATAGAACCGAGAAGGGGTTCAGGCATGAAAAAGTCCTGATAAGCGTCGCGGTTCAGAAGATGGTTAACAGCCGATCCGCCGGCGTGATGTTCACGCTCCACCCCGTAACGGGTGATCGGAGCAAGATAGTGGTCGAATCCGTCTGGGGTCTCGGAGAGGCGATAGTCTCAGGGGCCGTAACCCCGGATCACTTCGAGGTCGATAAGAACACCTTCAAGATCCTCGTGAAGAATATCGTGAAGAAGGAGGTCGAGTATATCCGAGATCCAAAGACTGGTAAGACGATTCACGCTAAGGTTCCGCCCGAGAGGCAGGAGGCTCCAAGCCTAACCGACGAGGAGGTCGTCGAGCTGGCCAAGATAGCCAAGAGGATCGAGGAGCACTACGGAGCCCCGCAGGACATAGAGTTCGCCGTAGACCGAGACCTACCCTTCCCCGAAAACCTCTTCATAGTCCAGTCTAGGCCGGAAACCGTCTGGAGCGTTAAGGAGGCTGAAGCCGCGGCAAGCCAGCAGCAATCCACCTCGGTCGCCGAGGCGAAGATAGCTCTTAAGGGGCTGCCCGCGAGCCCGGGGGTCCATATAGGGAAGGCGAAGGTCGTCTTCTCGCCGGAGGAAGCCGCCAAGGAGATCCAGAAGGGAGACATACTGGTAACGAAGATGACGAACCCGGATTGGGTTCCGTACATGAGGCTGGCCGGGGCGATCGTAACCGATGAGGGTGGGATGACCTGCCACGCGGCCATAGTCTCGAGGGAGCTCGGGATACCATGCATAGTCGGAGCCAGAGAGGCGACCAAGCTGATGAAGAGCGGCGAAACTTACACGGTCGACGCGAGGTCCGGAGTGATCTACGAGGGCCGGGTCGAGGAGCTGGTCAAGCCCGCCGAGGAGGAGAGGGCCGCTGCCGCCGTGGCGGTCGCCCAAGCGCCGGTCGTAACCGGAACCAAGATCTACGTGAACATAAGCATACCCGACGTCGCGGAGAAGATCGCGAAGGAGACGCAGGCGGATGGGGTCGGATTGCTGAGGGCCGAGCACCTGATGCTGAGCGTCGGGAAGCATCCGAGGCTCCTAATCGAGGAGGGAGGAGAGCAGAAGATGATAGACGCATTCGCCGAGGGAATAAGGCAGGTCGCTCAAGCGTTCTACCCGAAGCCCGTCGTCTACAGGTTCCTAGACTTCAAGCCCGACGAGTTCCTATCCCTGCCGGGCGGGGAGAAGTATGAGAAGGAGGCGGGCCACGTCGGACCAAACCCGCTGATCGGATACCGGGGCGCCTTCAGATACATCAAGGAGCCCGACATCTTCAGGCTCGAATGCAGGGCCATCAAGAAGGTTAGGGAGGAGTATGGGCTGAAGAACGTCTGGGTCATGGTCCCCTTCGTGAGGAGGGTCGAGGAGTTCGTCCAGGCGAAGAAGATAATGGAGGAGGAAGGGCTTAAGCAGGGGCCCGACTTCAAGGTCTGGATAATGGTGGAGGTTCCGAGCACCGTCCTCCTGATCGACAAGTTCGTCGAGGCCGGGATAGACGGCGTAAGCTTCGGGACAAACGACCTAACCATGCTGATCCTCGGGATAGACCGGGACGACGCGGCGGTTCAGGAGATCTACGACGAGAGGAATCTGGCGGTCAGGAGGGCCATAAGCCACGTGATCAGGGTATGCAAGAAGCACGGCGTAACGACGAGCGTCTGCGGCCAAGCCCCGTCGAACTACCCCGAGATGGTGGAGTTCTTCATCAGGGAGGGGGCGACGAGCATCTCCGTGAACCCCGATAAAGTCATCGAGACTAGGAATCTGGTAGCTTCAATCGAGCAGAAGCTAATGCTGGAGGAGCTGGCAAACCTGAGAAAGAGGCTGGACAACCTTGAGCGGGGGCGAAAGCCGGAAGACAGGCCGCTCGACTGGGCTCCAGAACTCGACTAAACCCCCAAAATACTTTCGAGAGATAGCGGAGTGCATCTCGAGGAGATACGCCTCGGCCGGGAAGATCGTCGAGGTGGGGGTCGGCAGGTCGCCCTATACAATCCTACTGCTTCGAGAGCTTCTACCCGGAGCCGAGCTAACGGCCGTCGACGTGGACGAGGAAGCGGTGGAAGAGCTTCGGAAAATGGGGCTCAAAGCCTTCGTCGACGACCTAACTAGCCCGAGCCTCGAGATCTACGAGGGAGCCGACCTAATCTACTCGATCAGGCCGCCTTTCGAGCTAATCCCCAACATAGCCTCGCTCGGAGCCCGGGTCGGCTCGGACGTCCTGATAGCGCCGCTCTCGGAGGACGCGCACCTATCAGACCTAAGCGGGTGGAAGATGCTGAGGCTCGGGGAGGCGGCGGTCTACATACTCGAAAAGCCTTATAACCTATCTTATAAATAGGAAAAGCATGGCTACGTTATCTCAGGCGAGGACTCTCGGAGGAGTAGGGTCTATTCTGGCGATTCTGGCGATCGTTCCGCTGGCGGGCCCGATCCTAGCGATCATAGGCTTCGTCTTGGTATTGATCGCCGTGAAGTATATCTCGGACGCGGTCGGCGACCCCTCGATCTTCAAGAACTACCTGATAGCCGTCATAATATCGATCATAAGCGTCGTCGTCGCGGCTGCCTTAGGATTCGCTGGGCTGCTCGGGGGATTTAGGCTCATGGGCGGCCCGAACCTGATGGGGATGTTTCTCTCCATGATCTGGGTCTTCGTCGTGGTCTGGATACTCTCGATAATCTCGGCGATCTTCATTAGGAGGAGCTTCAACTCGATCGCCTCGGCCGTTGGCGTTAAGATGTTCTCGACGGCGGCGCTGCTATACCTGATCGGAGCGATCCTGATGATAGCCTTCGGGATAGGCGGGATAATATCCTTCATCGCCCTGATCCTCCAGATAATAGCCTTCTTCCAGCTACCCGCCGAAGGCGCCGCGGCCTGAAGGCGGGGAAACCCTTTATCATCCCCCATTTTTATTCTACCTAAAGTGGACTTAGATGCGGAAGGAGATCGCCGTAATAGCGGCGGCCGCCCTAGCGTCGTTTCTGGCGAGCTTTCTTATCGCGGCTGTTCTGCTCCCAAGCCTAACGGGCGGAAGGATCACGACCGTAACGACCACCCTAAGCGTAACATCGCCTCAAACCGAGGACGAATACCTGAAGTCGACGGAGACCCTCCTCCGGAGGGTCGTCGAATGGGTCGAGGACTTCAGGGGCCTCGAGCTCAGGGAGGAGGTGGAGGTGATCGCCCTCACGAGAAGCTGGGTCGTCGAACACTGGGGCAAGGGCTTCCTGAACAGGACGGAGGTGGAGATAGATGAGGTGCTGCTGAAATCCCTCCTCATGGTGCCGAGGGACTTCAACCTAACGAGGTTCAGGATAGGTTTCAGCGGCTACACCGTGGCGGCCTCCTCGGATCACAGGATATACGTCGTGAGGGAGTACTTCGATCCGCGGAACGAGCTTAGGGCTGGCGCGACCCTAGCCCACGAGCTAACCCACGTTCTTCAGGGAGAATACTTCAGCACCCCGAAGCCGTCTACCAGCGACGAGGAGGCGGCTATAGCGGCTTTGATCGAGGGCGACGCCAATCTAGTGTCCTCGACCTACCTGCTGGAGCACGGCGGGAAGCCGTTCCGCATGAGGGAGTCGGAGCTAACGCCCCTAGACGCCCTCCCCTTCTTCCCATACATCTACGGAGAACCCTTCGTAAGATACGTTTACGAGCGGAGAGGATGGGATGGCGTAAACGAGATGTATGAGAATCCTCCCACCTCGACGGCTCAAGTACTCCACCCCGAGAAGTATCTCGAGGGCTGGAAGCCCGTTAAGCCCGATCTCCCGAGCCCGCCGGGAGAAGGCTGGAGGCTGCTGCTCCGCGATACGCTCGGAGAATATTTCGTACGCCAGCTCATTAGAGCCCATCTCGACTCCGCGGCCGCGAATAGGTCGGCTGAAGGATGGCTCGGGGACCGGGTGGAGATCTACGAGAAGGACGGCCTATACTTGGTTAGGTGGAAGCTGGTCTGGGAGGACGGGCGGGAGCTTAGCGAGTTCCTAGGCGCTTTCGAGCAGGTTCTCGAGGACGCCGGCGCGAGGAGAAGCGGGGAAGACCTCTGGAGCCTTGAAGGGGAGCGGATACGGGTTCAGAGGGTTTCGGAGAACGCCCTTCTGATAACGATTCATTTCGAGGCTAATGGTTAAGTTTAAAAGAAGCTTCGAGGAAGCTCGAAGCCGGGAGGATGGGCAACGGAGAGTTCGCCGCCCGGAGGCTTAGGCTGAATAGGAAGAAGTTTAGGTGGAGCCAGCGGAAATATCGGGTCCGGATGCTCAGGCTTAAGGAGAGGGTGGATCCCCTCGAGGGCGCGCCCATGGCGAGGGGGATAGTCATCCAGAAGGTTGGAATCGAGTCCAGGCAGCCCAACTCGGCCGTAAGAAAATGCGTTAGGGTTCAGCTGATTAAGAACGGTAAGGTGGTTACGGCCTTCTGCCCCGGGGACGGAGCGCTGAACGTGATCGACGAGCACGATGAGGTGATAATCTCGGGCATAGGCGGAACCCTAGGGAGGAGCATGGGAGACCTCCCCGGCGTCCGCTATAAGGTCGAGCTCGTGAACGGCGTTCCGATAAACCTCCTTATCACCGGAAGGGCCAAGAAGCCTAAGAGGTAGGATCCCCGAGACTATAGGATATGTGGATACCTTAGGATCGTGTCGGGCGCGATAGTCGCGACGACCCCTTTAGTCAGCCTTTCAGCGACTCTCATAGCGGCGTATACGTTCGCTCCCGTGGATAATCCCCCCAGAACCCCCTCGCTCCTGAGAAGCGTTTTCATGGTTTGAAGGGCTTCGTCGAACCCTACCTCGATTACCTCGCTCACCACGTGGCCGTACCTCCTCCAGATCCCCGGAACGATATCCGATGCTAAACCCTCGATCCTCTCGGCGCCTTCTCCCCCGGCTATCCTAGAACCCCTCGGAACGACGCCGACGATCTTCACCCCTTCGCCCAGCTTCTCCTTAAGGAACCTACCGACCCCGCTTATCGTCCCGCCCGTCCCAATCCCCATGACGAACGCGTCTATCTTGCCTCCGAGCTGCCGGTAGATCTCCGGCCCCGTCGTCTCGTAATGCGCCCTGACGTTCGCCTCGTTCTCGTACTGGTTTAGGAAAAGGTATCCATGTTCCTCCGCGTATCTCCTAGCGGCCTCGGCGTAGTTCTCCTCCTCCGCCTCGACGACCCTCGCTCCGAGAGCCTTTATCAGCCCTATCTTGACTTGTGAAGTCCCTTTCTCGACGAAGATCTCAGCCCTATAGCCTAGGAGGGACGAGACCCAAGCCACCGAGATCGCGGTGTTCCCGCTCGAGGCCTCGACCACCGTATCCCCGGGCTCGATTAAGCCCCTCTCCTCGGCGTCCCGGATCATGTAATATGCTATCCTATCCTTATGGCTTCCGGTCGGGTTCAGGTATTCGAGCTTAACGTAGACCTCGGCCATCCCCCCTCCGGCGAGCCTCCCAAGCCTTACGATCGGCGTATTCCCGATTAAACCCAGTATGCTCGCCTTCATCGATCTCCAGCCTAGCCTCTGGGCGCCGCCTTATGAATATGCTCCGGTCGAAGCCTACGCCGCGCCGGGGAATGCTAGGATCGTAAGCTGGATCGGGAAGAGCATGCCCACGAGTATTAGGTTGAGCAGCTCCAGGGCGAGGCTTAGCCGCGGGCTTCTGACGCGCCTGCAGATCATTAGCCCGAATCCTCCGAGGGCGTGAAGAGCCGCGAGCAGTCCGACGACGTATGGCGGGATTCCCGTGTGGATCAGCATGCTGTTGTGCCGGGTGAGGAGGCCTAGGGTTAGCTTCTCAACGCACGCCCTCGTCAGCCCGTAGCCGGAGAGATATAGAAGGTATAGGCCTGCGAGAAGCGGGATCGAGGTGCATTCGACTAGGAGGAGGTATATTCTGGCCCTCAGGCTTCTCCCGAGCATCTTCCGCGAAGCGGTCTGGGGGAGGCTTATTAAGTTTTCAGACTATCGGCGTTAGCTTCGGGAGGGGATAACCCTTCGAATAGTCCGCCTCGACGGCGTATAGCGGCGTTCTAGGCTTTACCCCGTAGAGTAGGAAGCATCCATGCCTCCGGGTGAGCTTGAGGTGAACCGAGGCGAGGGGAGGCATGCGCTTAAGGATCTCGGGGTAGATCGGCTTGCCGAGGAGGATCGTTAAGCCTCCGAGATACCGCGTCCTCCTAGCGTCTAGGTTTAGGAGATGTATCGCCCCCTCCTCTCCCCAGAAGTGGACGAGCCAGTCTAGGCCGACGAACTTTAGGATGGGTTGGCCGTGCCTCCGTAGAAGCTCCTCCTCCAGCTTTAGAAAATCTTCATAGCTTTCTTTAAGGCTCTTAGGCTCGTAGGGGATCACGTAGGAGGGCGTCGGCGCCTCCAAGGCAGCATCCCTTAACGCCGGTATCCTCAAGCGGTCCGTAAGCTCCTCCTCGCTCAAGCCGTAGCCTTTCAGGTAGTTCGCCACGTCCATCCAAGCCGCTCCGGCGGTGGGGACGACGATTACGGGCCTCTTCTTCACTATGAAGTTCGCGATCGTCGGCGTTACGATCAGCCGATACTGCTCGGCCGAGATCTTCATATCGAGATCGAGCATGACCACCGAGCCCTTAGGGTATCCTCCCAGCGCCTCGTCGAGATCCCTAACCCCCGTCGAGTAAGCGTTAGGCGGATCCGGGACCGGCTCATATCTCCTTGCGGCCTCGAGCCTCGCCTTCCCGAAGGGCGGGAAGGCCTTGAAGCCCCCGTGTAGGGTGAAGCATACGTCCGGGTTCCTAACCTCCGCCCCCCTAAGCTTCATTATCCTAAGCTCTCGGAGAAGCTTATCCTCATATCTAGTGTTCCTGAGGATTATCACCGCGTCCGCGACGAACTCCTCGAATCCGTAGCCTATAGCCCTCCTCCCGAGGGGGATCTCCTCCACTAGGATTGTTGTGCATCCGAGCCTCTTAACGATCTTGGAGAGGAAGGTGTGGAGGAAGACCCTAACCTCCCTCGGATCCCCGAGGCCCTGAGCTATAGCGGAGAAGGGGTCTATTACGAGCCTTTTAGCTCCCAGGTCCTCGGCCTCGGCCAAGACCTCGTTGATGAGAGTTGAGACGCCTTCCCCGATCAAGGTTATCAGGTTTAGAAACCGGAACATCCCCTCTCTCTCGAGCTTCTCAAAATCATATCCGAGGGCCTTCATGCTCGCATAGAACTCCCTCTTGCCCTCGGCGAGCGAGGCGTAAACGCCCTTCTCTCCGCGCTCAACGATCCCGTAATGAATAAAGCTCGCGGAGAACATGGTTTTCCCGGTTCCGGGATTTCCCGCGAGGAGTATGAGCCCGCCCTCGGGCAGCCCGGGTATAACCTCGTCGAGACCCCTAATTCCGGAAGGAACGAACGCGCCCTCCAAGCTAGCCCCCTAGAGGAGCCGGCTTTAGATAAGGTTTCCTCACCCGGGCTACTCTCTCCTTATAGCCTCTTGGATGAGCTTCCGGATCTCCTCGGAGGCGGCCTCCTCATTCTTAAGCATGAGCTCGAAGAGGTCTCCGGGAGTGGGGTAAACAGTCCGAGAAAGCTCGAGGAGCTTGCCGCATAGGAATTTGAAGGCTATCCTGGCGCCGCCCTCGCCGAAAATCTCCGTAAGGGCTTCGTAGAACTTCCTCGGGCTATCGATGAAGGCTTGAAGCGGCATCCCCCAGAATCCTGCTGAGCTGATACTCTAAGGCTATTCGGCCGCTGCCGCCGAGAGTAGATTCTAGGATCTTTTGCAGAATGCGGATTCTTGGGCGCCTGTCGCTGCTAAGGGGGATAGCCATGTACAAAGATATTCAGTTAACTGAGATTTTAAAGTTTAGGGTTGAGAATGCACGAAAATAGAGCGATTTAAGCCGTTTTTGGCCGTGCTCCAAAAAGAGTATTGGGGGACGCTATGCCTTGGATTTCCGAATATCTTCTAGGAGGGATTGCAGCTCGAATTCGTGCTCAACCTCGTCCTCTAGGATCTTCACGGCCATATTATAGGTTATTACGTCCTTATCCTTAACGAACTCCGCGAGCTCGTTGTAAACCTTTATCGCGCACCGCTCGCCCTTAATATTCTGCTCAAGTATCCTCACGACCGATGGATCGGTCGGAGGCTCATACCCGCAGTTCGTAAGCTCGTACCAGTCTCTCGGATCTAGGATCGGGGTTCCGCCGAGCTTGAGAATGCGCCCGACTAGGAGCTCCGCGTGGCCGAGTTCCTCGCTCGCATGCTGGGAAAGCTCGGAGGCGACGGCGTTCCTCATGGGGCCCACCGCGATCTTAGCCCCGATCCAGTACTGATAATAGGCGAGCCATTCATCCGCTAAAGCCCTATTCAAGAGGTTGAGAAGTTTACTGACATCGATCCCAACTATATCCTTGCCCTTTAAACCTTCAACCAAGACATAAACCTCCTACACGATAGGTCTCCGAACCCCGAGGCATATAAGATTTGATCCTCGAATCGGGTCTCGGTAATCTGGCCAAGGAATTTCACAACCCCCCTCCCGGAAGATGATAGGCTGCCTGAGCTTGAGATCTGATGATAAGGTTTATAACGGGAGTCCTCCCTATGCGGAAAGGGCTTCGTGGATTCAAGCTTTTGGGGAAGAGCCCCGGCGAAGCTTTGGAGGCTCGCCGAAGAGAAGCGGAGTAGGCTTATCCTCGCCCTCGACTCTCTGGGAGATAGCTCCTCAACCACTCGGGAGGATTACTTGAAGAAATGCTTAGCACTCCTAGAAGCCTTAAGAGATCTAGCGGCCGGGGTTAAGATCGGGCTGCCCCTAGCCCTCGGGATAGGCTTCGAAGGCGTGGCCGAGATTCTGGAGAGATTCGGGCGGGACTTCTACATGATAGCCGACTTCAAGCTCTCCGACATCCCCGAGATAATCCAGCTAACCCTAAGCGAGCTTAGGCGAATAGGCTTCGACGCGGCCATAACCCACCTCTTCCAAGGAGGGATTCCGAGCATTAGGAGAAGCCTAGACCTATTCGGCGTAGTCGCGATGAGCCACCCATCCGCCAAGCTCATAGAGGAAAACTTCGAAGAGCTCGTTCGGGAGGCCGTCGAAGCCGGAGTCGATGGCGTCGTGGTCGGCGCGACGAGGCCGGATCTTCTAAGGCGGGCTAGGAGCCTTCTACCCGATAAAACGATCCTGTCGCCGGGGGTGGTTGCTCAAGGAGCCGAGCCCGCCTCGGCCCTGAGAAATGGAGGGGATTTCGAGATAGTTGGGAGAGCCGTAACGTGGTCCCCCGAGCCGGTGAGCTCCGCGAGGAGGATTCTGGAGGCTGAGAGGGATGTCGTATATCGATGAGTTAACCGCGCTGCTGCGGAGGTCTAACTGCGTGAAGAGCGGCGAGTTCACCCTAAGCTCCGGGCGGAGGAGCAGGATATACATAGACCTGCGATCGATCCTCTCGCACCCGAGGGAGTTCAAGAAGCTGATAAGCCTCTGCAGCCAAGCGATCGGGGAGATCGAATTCGAAATACTCGCGGGAGTCGAGTCGAGCGGAATACCGCTAGCGACGGCCCTGGCACTAGAAAACGAGCTTCCCATGATCTACGTTAGAAGGGAAGCTAAAGCCCACGGCCTCGGAAAGATCGTCGAGGGAGACTTCGAGCCGGGGCGCAGGGTCCTCGTGGTCGACGACGTGGCGACGACGGGATCGTCGCTGGCGAGGGCGGTCGAGGCGTTGAGGTCGGCGGGGCTGCTCGTATCCGACGCCTTCGTCGTGGTCGATAGGCGTGAGGGAGCCGGCGAGAAGCTCGCAGCTCTGAACGTCAAGCTAACCCCCCTGGCAACCGTAGATCAAATCCTCTCAAGGCTAAACGGAGGTGGATCGGGATGCTGAGGGGAAGAGACGTGCTCACGGCTCTCGATCTGAGCAGAGAAGACTTCGAGGAGATCTTCGCAGCGGCGGACGAGGTAATCGCTCGGGGAAGGAGTCAGCTGAACCTGATGCGCGGGAAGATCATGGCGACGGCGTTCTTCGAGCCGAGCACGAGGACTAGGCTGAGCTTCCAGACGGCCATGATGAGGCTCGGCGGAGAGGTCATAGACTTGGGAGAGGTGGAGAAGAGCTCGATAGCGAAGGGGGAGAACCTCTCGGACACCGTGAGGATGCTGGACGCGTACTCGGACGTGATCGTGATAAGGCATAGGCTCGAGGGGGCGGCGAAGCTCGCGGCAGAGGTGGCCGAGAACCCCGTGATAAACGCCGGAGATGGGAGCAGGAATCATCCAACCCAAGCCATGATAGACCTATACGCGATAAGGAGGTTTCGGGGAGGGATCGACGGCCTCACGATAGGGGTGATGGGAGACCTGAAATACGGGAGGGCGACGAACTCCCTCATAATGGCCCTAACGAAATTCGAGGTAGAGAAAATATACCTCATCTCGCCGCCCCAGCTAAAGCTTAGACAGGAGACCAGAGAGCTGCTCGCGGATAGCGGGGTGGAGTTCGAGGAGGTTGAAAATCTCGAGAAAGTGATCTCCGAGCTGGACGTCCTCTACGCGAGCAGGATTCAGAAGGAAAGATTCCCGGATCCGAGCGAATACGAGCTCGTGAAGGGAAGCTACGTCATAACTCCCGAGAACCTGAGAAACGCGAAGGAAGACCTCGTAATCCTACACCCGCTACCGAGGGTCGACGAGATAGACTTCAGGGTGGACTCGCTTCCATGCGCGAAGTACTTCGAGCAGGCGAAGCTCGGCGTCCCGGTTAGAATGGCCCTCCTAAAGCTGATTCTAGGAGGTTGAGAACGTGAGGTCCGGAAAGGAGCCTATTCTGAGGAAGATAAAGGATGGGACGATAATCGATCACATCCCCGCGGGTCAAGCATTAAACCTCCTGAGGCTGATGGCGATAACTGGGCGTGAGGGGTTCACCCTAGCCTTGGTCATGAACGTCGAGAGCAGGAAGCTGGGTAGGAAGGACATAATCAAGGTGGAGGGCCTCGAGCTTAAGCCCGAGGATACGGACAAGATAGCTCTAATCGCCCCCATGGCCACGATAAACGTGGTGAGAAACTACGAGGTCGTCGAGAAGAGGAAGGCGGTTCCGCCAAAGGTCGTCGAAGGAGCCCTGAAGTGCAGAAACCCGAACTGCATAACGAATAAGCCCAACGAGCCGATCAAATCGAAGTTCAGGACGATATCCTATAACCCGCCGAAGCTCGTATGCGAATACTGCGGCCATGTGATGACCCACGAGGACATAGTAAAGCAGCTGCTCTCGGAGGCATGACCTACATAAGAGGCGTGGTCGAGGAGGTTAGAAAGCTCGCGGAAGGCATCAGGGAGTATCTCGTGAAGTTGGAGCGGGAGGTCTCCCCCGTTCCCGGGCAGTTCGCCATGCTCTGGATGCCGAGGGTCGGCGAGATTCCGCTGAGCTTCGCGGACGCGGACGGATCGAGAACGAGGTTCATAGTAGCTAGGGTTGGAAGGGTTACGGGATTCATCCACGAGAGAATCGGTGAGGGATCTAGGATTTACCTAAGGGGGCCTCTTGGAAGAGGGTTTACGCAAGTATCCGGGAGGAGATGCCTCTTGGTGGCGGGGGGATACGGCCTCGCGCCGCTATACTTCCTAGCGAAGAGACTCCGCGGACGCGGGTGCCATGTCAAGGCTCTCCTCGGATTTAAGTCGGATCGAGAAGCGTTTTATCGGGAGGAGTTCGGGGAGCTCTGCGAGGTCGGGGTCGCCGTCGAGGAGGGCTCCGCCGGCTTCCGGGGAACGGCGGTGGACCTGCTCGAGAAGGTTCTGGAGCGTGAGAGCTTCGAGAGAGTTTACACCTGCGGAAAGGAGGAGATGATGATCGAGGTTTCTCGAAGATGCTTAGATAGGGGAATTCCGGTGGAGGCGTCGCTGGAGCGGTATATCCGCTGCGGGGTCGGGATATGCGGCTCATGCGTCTTGGAGCCGCTCGGCTTGAGGGTCTGCAGGGACGGCCCCGTCTTCGATGGAGCTATCCTGCTCAGGCTGGATGAGGAGAGGGTCTGTCATGATCGTTGATCTCGTCGTCGAGGGGAAGGCGTATATTGACGGCGGCCTCGTCGAGGCCGCGATAGCCATCGATGACGGCAGGATAGTCTCGATCTCGAACCCGGCTAACGCCCCGGAATCCGAGGAGAAGCGCGTCGCGGGATCGGGAAGCATAATCCTACCCGGAATGGTGGATATGCACGTCCACCTAAGAGATCTAAACCAGGCCTACAAGGAGGATTGGTATACCGGAACCCTCTCAGCCCTCAGGGGAGGGATAACGCTGGTAGCCGATATGCCGAACAACGACCCGTACGTGGCCTCGCTCGAAGACCTGAGGCTGAAGCTCGAGGTCGCGGAGGAGAAAGCCCTAGTAGACTTCCTGCTATACTGCGGCCTCCCAAGGGATCCGAGAGAGGTTCCCGAGATAAGGCGGATCGCGTGTGGCTTCAAGATCTATCCGGAGGACTACTCTAGGCTGCCCAGCCTGCTGGAAAGCCTTAGCGGCGGCCTGCTCGTCGTCCACGCCGAGGACCCGGAGATCCTAGAAGAGCGTAGAAAATCGGTTAAGGACCCGAGGATGGCGGATCACGGGATTCTCAGGCCGGGGATCGCCGAGGTTCGCGCCATCGAAAAGATCCTGAACGTCGCTCGCGGGAGAGGCGTCAAGCTACACTTCACCCATCTCTCAACCGGCGACTCGATTCTGAAGATCGCGCACAGCAGGCTGGAGAATGGAAATGCCACATGCGACTCGACCCTGCATCACGCCCTCCTATCCTCGGAGGCGCTTGAGAGGCTTGGGGGAATAGCTAAGGTTAATCCCCCGCTGAGAAGCCGGAGCGAGGCCGCGAAGGTGTTCAACGCCGTGAAGTCCATGCTCGTGGACGCGATAGCCTCCGACCACGCCCCCCACGCCCTCGAGGAGAAGCTTCGAGAAGAATACGACGAGGTTCCACCCGGCTTCCCCGGACTGGAGATATACCTTCCAATAATCCTAACCCTGATACTAGACGGCAGGCTCCCGCTAAACGTGATAAACCTCTACTCCAGAAACCCGGCTAAGATACTCGGCGTAAGAAGGGGCGCGATATCCCTGGGGTTTGACGGGGACCTAGCGATAGTTGAGCTTGGAGGGGAATGGAGGATAAACGCGGCCGATCTAGCGTCGAAGGCGAAGTATACTCCCTTCGAGGGATGGGCCGTTAAAGCCCGGGTCGCCGGGGTCTTCATCAGAGGCGTTCCGGCGTATGAGGATGGAGAGCTTTTAGTCTCGAAGGGGTTCGGGAGGAATGCGCGCGAGCCTTGAGGTGGATCTAGCGGGTCTCAGGCTTAGAAACCCCACGATCCTAGCATCGGGAATTCTAGGATCATCCCTCAGTCTTTTGAAGAGGGTTGAGGAGGCCGGCGCGGGAGCCGCGGCGACGAAGACCATTACCGCGGATCCGAGGGAGGGCTATCCGAACCCCGTATTCGTCGATCTCGGCTTCGGCTATCTTAACGCTATGGGTTTACCGAATCCCGGGGTCGAGGAGTTTAGTAGGCTCATCGCCGAAGCGAGGAGGCTTCTGAAGATACCGGTGATAGCGAGCGTGGGGGGAGGCGGCGGGGAGGAGTTTCTCCTAGTCGCGGAGAGGGTTCTCGAGGCGGGATGCGACGCGATCGAGCTAAACCTATCCTGCCCGCACGTCAGCGGATACGGGCTTGAGGTGGGGTCGGATCCGGAGCTAGCGTCGAGGATAGCGGGGAGCGTTAAATCGATCTCGTCGAAGCCCGTCTTCGCGAAGATCTCGATCCATCAATCCGAGCTGGGAGTGGTGGAGAAGGTTATCGGGTCGGGGGTCGACGGGATCACGGCGATAAACACCATCCGAGCCATGGCGATCGACGTGGACTCCATGAAACCCATCTTATCGAACATCTACGGAGGGCTTTCGGGGAGATGCATAAGGCCGATAGCCCTCGCGGTCGTCTACCGGATACACGGCGAGTTCCCGGACATCCCCATAATCGGGGTCGGAGGCGTCGAGGACTGGAAGAGCGCCCTAGAATTCATCCTAGCCGGAGCATCGGCCGTCGGCATAGGATCCGAGATAGCTAGGAAGGATCTCAAAATATTCTCGGAGACGGTTCAAGGGTTGGAGGAGTTCCTCGCGGAGAGAGGGTTTAGATCGATCACGGAGTTGAGGGGATATGCTCATAAAATCTAGAAGGGGGGCTCGAGACGGCTTTGGGCGCTTTCATTCAGCCGCACCCTTCGAGATTAGATCGGAGGAGGGATCATGAAGGATCTCGAGACTAGATTCGTCTTCGTAACCGGGGGCGTCTTAAGCGGGCTCGGGAAAGGCGTCGTAGCCGCGTCGATAGGGAAGATACTCCAGTTCAGAGGCTATAGAGTTGATGCGGTTAAAATCGACCCATATCTGAATGTCGATCCGGGAACCCTGAACCCGATCGAGCATGGGGAGGTCTTCGTCTGCGAGGATATTTGGGAGTTCGAGCCGGCTCCCGGCTATAGGTTTAGGATAGCCGAGATAGACCAAGACTTCGGAACCTACGAGCGTTTCCTAGACATGAAGATGCACCCCTCAAACAACATAACCTCAGGCCAAGTCTACCTAAGCGTCATCCTGAAGGAGCGGGTCGGGGAATACCTCGGCAAGACCATTCAGGTGATCCCGCATATAACCGGGGAGATCAAGGAGAGGATTAGGAGGGCGGCTCAGAGGCTTAGCCCCGACGTCCTCCTCGTCGAGCTCGGGGGAACCGTCGGCGACATAGAGATCATGCCGTTCCTCGAGGCCCTCAGACAGCTCATCCTAGAGATCGGGAAGAATAGGATAGCCTTGGTTCACGTTACCCTGGTACCGCTTCTAGAGGCCGTTAGGCAGCTTAAGACGAAGCCGACCCAGCATAGCGTTAGGGCTCTTCAAAGCATGGGCCTCCAGCCGGACGTGATAATCGGGAGGGGGGCGGTCGAGCTTCCGGACGACATCCGGGAGAAGATAAGCCTGTTCTGCAACGTTCCGAAGCACGCGGTCATCTCGGATCCCGATCTAGAGACCCCATACGAGCTTCCGCTGGTCTTCGAGAAGCAGGGGCTGGGCGACCTGATATGCGATCTGCTAAACTTGCCGAGGAGGAAGCCTGATGTGAAGCTCGTCTCCGAGTGGGGGAGCATGGTCGGCCGATTCAAGGAGGCTGGGGAGGTCGTCAAGATCGCCATGCCCGGGAAATACTGCATGATCTCCGATAGCTACATCAGCATCCTAGAAGCCTTGAAGGCCGCCGCCGCGAAGCTCGGGCTGAAAGCCGAGGTGGAGCTTATCGAGACCGAGGAGTTCGAGGAGGATAGGAGGAGGCTGAAGATCTTGGACGAGGTCGACGGAATAATTCTAACTCCGGGCTTCGGCGTTAGGGGGGTTGAGGGAATGATAGCGGTCGCAGAATACGCGATAAAGAGCGGGACACCCTTCCTCGGGATATGCTTCGGAGCGCAGCTCCTCTTCGTCGCCTACGCCAGATCCGTGCTGGGGCTCGAGAAAGCGAACTCCACCGAGGTCGATCCGGAGACGCCTCACCCTGTCGTCCGCCTCCTCGAGGAGCAGAAGGGGATCGAGGTCAAGGGCGGGACCATGAAGCTCGGGGGGAGGCCCGTAAGGCTGGTTAGGGGCTCGCTTCTCCATCAAGCCTACAAGGCCGATAGGATAGTCGAGAGGTTTAGGCATAGATATCACATAAACCCGGACTACGCGAGGCTCGCAGAGGGGAGGGGGCTGAGGATCTCGGCATACGACGAGCTCGATGGAGCGATATGTGGGATAGAGCTCGAGGGCTCGTGGATAGTCGGAGTCCAATTCCACCCCGAGTTCAGGAGCAGGCCGAATAATCCCTCCCCAATCTTCCTAGAATTCATGAGAAATGCCTATAGAAAAAGAGAGCTTGGAAAGGGTTGCTGAGCCGTTTAACGGATCGGCCCCTTCCCGTGGCCGCGCCCCGAGTGCTCCCCGACCACCTTCTCGATGCTATCTATTTGATGCTCCGCCGCTCGGAGAAGCTGCTCCGCCTTATTCAGCATCTTTGACGCCGATCCCAGCTCCCCCTCCTCGATGCTCTTCAAGGCGTCTTCCATAAGCTTCTCGGCTTCGGATAGCGCCTCACCCGCTTCCTCGGCCTCGGCGCAACCCGCCGCTTCCTCCAGCTTCTCTCTCAGGTCGTTTAGCTTCTCTCTAAGCTTATTGAGGTCTCCGCTCAGCTTTTCGGAGGTCTTTTCCAAGATCTTCTCGGCGTGGGCTATCACGGCCTTCGCTTTAGCCAGCTTGCCCATCACGTCTCCGAAGCTAAGGTTAGCCGACGCCAATTCTCCCACCAGCTCCTCGAGCATGGCGATGGTCTGGTTAAGCTCCTCGGCTAAGCCCGTCAGGTTAAGCTCCTCGGCCTCCTCCCTCAGCTCCTCTAGGCGCTGAAGCTCCTCGACTAGGGTCTCGTTCAGCTCGTCGAGCTCCTCCTCGAGAGCCTCCTCAACCTCCCTTCTAACCTCCTCCTTCGTAACGTTCCCGGATTCGAGCTTTAGCTCCATCTTCTCTATAATACGCTTCAAGACCTCCCTAGCCGAGATTATCCTCTCGATGGAGTGCTCGATCGCCGCGACGGCCACGGGCGAGGCGTTAACGCTCACAAGCCTTTCTTTGACCATTTCCAGAACCTCGAGAGCCTTGCAGGAGGCGTTTAGAGCGGTTCTAAGCCCGTGCAGCTTTCCCCGCTCCACCTCCACCTCGCTGTAATTCATGAGCTGCTCGCTCAGGTTCTGAGCCCTATAGCGGAGCATTAGCCTCCGAGCGGTCTTAGCAAGCTCACGAACCTCCTCGAGAGTTAGGTTCCCTTCCTCAGCCTCCTGAAGAAGCTCCTTGATCTCCTCGAGCTCGCTGGACGAAACGTTGAACCGGCTAAGGGTCCTATTCAGCTTCTCCATGAGCCTCTCGAGAATTCTCGCCGCGACCTCGGTTTCGTTCCCCGCCACCTCAGCCCTCCTCAGGGACTCCGCGATCCGATGAAGCAGGATCCTCGCCTCCTGAATAAACTCCTTCAGCTCATCGGGATTCAGGACGGTTAGGTTTACTGAAAGCAGCATCGTTATATTCTCCCTAAGGCTTTCGGAGAGGTTCGCGGCCATCCCCCGCTCCAGCATCCTCTGAAGGATCTCGGCTCGCAGCCTAAGGGCCTCTACATTATCTTCTCCGGAGGCGGTTGATAGTCCTCCCGCTTGAGCGCAGACCGCCCCAATCGATCCCGCTAACAGGGCTACTAGAAGTATTATCGCGCCCAGCCTAAATCCTCGACCGCGCATCGCCGCATTTCACCGGGCTAAAGTTAAACGTGGTGGAGATATTAGGGAATCCTAGGAATCTCGGTTCCATTCGGTTTCCCTGCTAGGAATTCCGCGGAACGGCTCAACCCGGCCCTAGCTCGCCTCACGCAGCAGGATGAGCCTATTCACTGTCCCCTCCTTAACTATCCTCAGGTATCCCAGCTTCTCGAGCTTCTTAACGCGCCTCCAGAGGGTCGTCTTCGGAATCCCGAGCTCGTTCTGAAGCCTACCCTGAAGAACCCTTCCACCCCTCTCCCTGATAGCCTCTAGAATCAGCCTATCCATCTCCGATAGCCCGGATTCCTCGAATCCGCCGCCCCTCCTACCCCTATAAAGCATAAGCCCTAGAAGAACTCCGACGGCGATTACTCCCAAACCGAAGATCAAGACGCCGTAGCTCGGCTGGGCTCCGGCAGCGCCCTCCGGGGTCTCCGCACTCGCTGAAGGAGGCTTTGTTAAAGTCGTTAGAGTCGTTTTCGACGGAGCTCCGGTTTCGGTGAAGCTTGCGGGGCTCGTGGTGATCGTAGCAGCCTCCACGGTCTCCGTAGCAGGTGGGGGCGCCGCGGTTTTCGCCGTAGTCGTCTCCGGGGTCTCCGCCTCGGGTCGGGTCGCTGCTCCCCTCCTAACAGCGTATGCGATCTCCTCCGGAGCGCGGAACTCTATCAGCAGCCTGCTATCGAGATAGGTTAGGTTCTCGACGCGCTCGGGAACGGTTAGAAGTATCACGTTGGGGTCGAGTATGAGGTCAACCCTATCGCTGCCCCTGACCCCGAACCTGAACTCGCCGTCCGCGGCCGTTAGGTTCACGAGATAGGTTATCTCGGCCTCGCCCGGGCTTGGGGAGAAGAAGTAGAGGCTGCCGTTCTCGTAGATCGGGATCAGATCTCTTCCGTCAACCCTCACCTCGATCGTCTCGGGTAAGGGCTCGGCTGGAAGAGCTACCTCGTTTAAGCCCTCGGCCGCGACGACTCTTAGATCGGCCTCAGCGATCCCGCTGGAGTCTATCGTTAAGACTAGGGTTGCTTGATGGAATACCAGCAGGAGGAGTAGGAGCGGGCATACCCTCAAGCCTTCTCAAAGCTTAATTCGCAAGCTTATCCCTTTTAAGTTTAATCTTCCCGGGATTGGTTTGCGCGATAAATCCTCATAAGAGGCGCGACCCTAGAATTGTCTCCTAGTTGATCGAACCCCAGATACCCTGCCCAAGATGCGGATCGTTCACGAGCGTCGAGAAGGTCTTCTGCGTTAGATGCGGATCTAGGGTCATCCCGTTAACCGAATACGATCTAACGGCGTCCGATTTCATCTACCCGCCGGATGAGAGCGCCCTCGAGAGCTTTAGAGAATTCAAGCCTCTATCGCCGCTCATAAACGAGCTCATCCTCAAAAGATACGTTCGCGCGCTCTTCTCGAGGCTCGAGGGAGGGCTCGCCGAGATAAGCCTCTCGTCCGAGGTCGGATCCATCATAAGGGAGTGCGGGATCATCTTGGGATTAAGGTCCCTGCCGAGGTCCTACCTCCTGAAGTCCGACAAGCCCCTAGCCTTCACCTTCGGAACCGGGAAATCCGACTACCTCTTCCTAAGCTCCGGCCTCCTCGACCTCCTCGACGACCGCGAGCTTCGAGCCGCGATAGGCCACGAGCTAGGCCACGTTAAGTGCGGCCACTCGATCTACCATACGATCGCGGGAGTTTTGACGAGCGGGATCGAGCTTTCCCTCGGGCTTATGGGCGGCGCCCTATCGTCTATATCCTCCCCCATGCTGAGGCTCATGCTTCTCTCATGGCATAGGGACTCCGAGATATCGGCCGATAGAGCCGGCCTAATAGTCGCTAACGACCCGGGTAAGGTCATATCCCTCCTTAGGAAACTTCACCGGGAACCTCCTGAGCCCGGCGAGCTTCTGGGGGAGATCCTGAGCACCCACCCGACCTACGAAGATCGGGTAAAGCGGGTCTCGGAATACTATCGAAGCGCCGACTATCACGCGGTTAAGAGGAAGGTTGAGCGTAGGCTTAGGCTCTCGAAAGCTCTATCCCCCGTCTGCAGGTTCTGCGGCGGATCGAAGCCTCTCACGAGCATCTTCTGCCCGAGCTGCGGTAGAAGCCAGCTCTAGGAAAAGGGCTTTATCGGGTTAAAATAGAGGCTTCCGATAAGTATGGCTTCTGGAATTGCCCGCGACGCCGAAGCATAGCCGCCTGCTACTGGCCTCGGGGATCTTCTCCCTCTACGCGAGCCTAGCCTCCTTCAGCGCCCTCTGGCCCTTCATGGTCAAGGCCGCGGGGGTCGATAGCGCGTCTTACGGCGGCTTTCTCGGAGCCGGGTCGATCCTCTCGCTGTTCGCGAGGGGGTTGCTCATGGCGGCGAATAACCTCGGGGTCGTGGCCTACGCTGGCGCGATCTTCTCAATAGGCTCGGCGGCGATCCTCCTAACGGGCTACACCTACCACACGATCCTCTTCTCGACGATCTTTCAGAGGCTCGGCCTCGCGGCGTCCATGATGGGGAGGGGGCTGGCCGCGGGGTTGGAGGTTCCGAGGAGCTGGCGGGGGGTGTTCACGGCCGGGGTCGTGTCCTCGGCTCAGCTCGGGATGCTGATCGGGGTAAACCTAGGCCTCTCAACCTTCCTCCTAACCGGATCATATATCTACGCCCTGATCTCGGGAATATTTCTCGCAGCCCTCTCCATGATCCTCCTAGCCCCCTGGAGGAGGGTTAGGCTGTTCGAGGAAAATTTCTCGCTCAAGCTTCTGATACCGAGTAGCAGGCCCGCGAAGCTTCTTCTAGCGATCTGCTGCGCGGACGCCTTCATCTGGGGAGGGGTTTTCGGCTTCGCGTACGTCCTAGCTCCCTCCTACCTAGGCGCCGTCGAGTCGGATATAGCCCTCGCCCGCAGCCTCACGATGATCCTCGCGATCCCCATGAACCTAGTCTTCGGAGCGATCTCGGATAAGCTTAGGTCGAGGGCGCCCTTCCTCGTCCTCTCCGAGGTCTTCGGAGCCGCCGCGCTATTCTGCTACGCCTTCATCAGATCCCCCATCTCGATAATAGTCTTCGGCCTGCTCATGGGCTTCGTAGCCTCGACGTGGGCGCCGATAGTAATCGCCCTCTTCACCGAGCTATCACCCCGAGGCGAGCTGGGAGCGGTCCTCTCCTCTTGGAGCGTTCTAGCGGGAGCCTCGAGGATCCTATACCCGATGATAGGCGGGTTGATCATAGAGAGGCTCGGGGTGGGGTTCTTCTTCAATCTCTCCGGAGCCCTCCTCCTCGCCCTCGCGATCCTAATGGCCATCCTGCTGAAGGGATATTAGGTCTAAAATCCAGCTCTCATCGAAGGCTTCGGGAGGCTCGGCGTGAAAACATCATGAGCGGGGTAATAGTGGTCGCGGAGAAGCCCAGCGTCGCGAGGAGGATACGGTCAGCCCTGAAAGGCGAGGCCGTGCTGGTCGCGGCGGTTAGAGGCCACATTCTAGACTCCGAGTTC
>JAPDJZ010000160.1 GCA_029258815.1 archaeon | reverse complement strand
GGAGGTTAGGACTATAGCCTGGCGAGGCGGAGTCGTCGAGATACTCGATCAGCGAAAGCTTCCACACGCGGTTAGGTATCTTCGCTTGAGGACGGCGAGGCAGGTCGCCAAAGCGATACGAGACATGGCTATCCGAGGCGCTCCCGCAATAGGTGTAGCGGCCGCCATGGGGCTCGCGCTAACCGCCTACTACTCGAGGGCGAGGAGCCGGGAGAAGCTTCTCGAAAGGCTTAGGGAGAGCTACATGGTTTTGAGGGCTAGCAGGCCGACCGCCGTAAACCTCTTCTGGGCGCTGGACCGGGTGATGAGGGTAGCCGAATCGTCTAGGGCCGCGGAGGAGGCGAGGAGGAGGGTGGTCGAGGAAGCCCTCAAGATAATGGAGGAGGATATTGAGGCGAATAAGCGGATGGGGGAGTATGGGGCGAGGCTCATCGAAGACGGGGACGGAATCCTAACCCACTGTAATGCCGGGGCTTTGGCGACCGCTGGCTACGGGACGGCGCTCGGGGTGATCAGAGCGGCGCACGCTCAGGGGAAGAGGATAAGGGTTTACGCCTGCGAGACCCGGCCGAGGCTTCAGGGGGCGAAGCTAACGGTTTGGGAGCTCATGCGGGATGGGATACCGGTCAAGCTGATAACGGATAACATGGCGGCCTTCCTGATGCAGCGCGGAGAGGTGAGCAAGGTGATCGTCGGAGCGGATAGGATAATCGCCAAGACGGGCCACGTGATAAACAAGATCGGAACCCTAAGCCACGCCATAGCCGCGAAATACTACGGGATACCCTTCTTGGTGGCGGCCCCGACCTCGACCATAGACTTCGAGAGCAGGGTCGAGGAGGTGATCATCGAGGAGAGGGATCCGAGGGAAGTTCTCTATATTGATGGAAGGAGGATCGCGCCCGAGGGCGTGGAGGTCTGGAACCCCGCCTTCGACATAACCCCACCCGACCTAGTCTCCTACATAATCACGGAGAAGGGCGTCTTCAAGCCCGAGGAGCTTAGAGAACTAGGTTCAGTAGGGTGATCAGCAGGATGGTTACGCACCCTATCGCGAGCGATTTAAGCCCCGAGACTATGACGTTCCTCTTCGCGACCCTTCCGAGGAATAGCCCGAGCGAGAATAAGAGCCCGAGGGAAAGCGTCAGCGATAGCGTGAAGGCTTGACCAGCCGAGATGAGGTTTAGGAGGGAGAGGAGGTAGGGCGCTAGGGAGATGAGGCCCGCCAAGACCGCGGCCCCGGCGTCGACCGCCGCCGAGATCACCGCAGCCCATTCCCTAGCCTCCGCTATAACCGAGTCTTCGAGCTTAACGAGCATGGCGTCCTCTATCTCCCTGAGCCTCCGCTCCTGCTCGGCCTTCTCGGCCATGTAGGTTCCGCTGGCCCCGGAGATTCCCATGGCTATTAGAGCGCCGACCCCCGCGGCCACGATGTCTCTGGGATCCGATCCGCCGAGAAGCGTCGAGCCCAAGACTATTCCGAGAATCGTTACGACCCCGTCGAAGGCGTTCATGACAGCGTATCTCCTAGAATACTCCTTGGCGCCGGAGTATCGGAAAACCCTCGAGACGGATGATTTGATGAGGTTAAACGTGGCTTCCCCCTCCTCCACGGCTACTGCTCGAAGACTACCTCGTCGACGCTGTGAACCGCCGCGCCCATCTCCTTCACCTTCTCCCTAACCTTCTCGAAGTCTATATCCCTGCCCTCGATCGTGATCTTCACCGTATCCGTCTCGACGTCGACCTCCACGACCACCGCGGAAACCCTCCTAACCCCGTCGACGGCCGAGAGAGCCCTGCAGAAATCGATCAGATCGGGGACATGGGGCTTTAGAATATCCAAGACGAGCCTGGCTAATGACGGCGGGTGCTTAGACACCCCTCCTTTCACCGACCTAGGAAAAGTGAGATGAACTAGGTTAAAAGCATTAAACCGGAAACCCGGCAGGCGCGCCGCCGAGAACGACTCCCCGAAGAACGCGGCATCGAGAAGAAAACCCGTTAAAGCTTTAAATCAACCCGGGTAGCCAAGCTACTATCGAGGAAGCTTAGAAGGCCGCTGCGGCGGTTCCCTAGCCTGGTAGGGGGGTGGCCTGCTAAGCCACTGGCCCGTTGGGCCTCGCGGGTTCAAATCCCGCCCGCCGCGCACCCATCTGCCCCCCGGAAATTTCTCGAGAAGGAGGAGCATTTCTCAGTGGGCCCGCGGGGATTCGAACCCCGGACCTCCGGCTCCGAAGGCCGACGCCCTATCCAAGCTAGGCTACGGGCCCCTTTCTCCCGGGTTACTGGGTTTTGGTCGCGGTTCTTGATCTTTTTCCTCAAGCTTTATCTTCGCCGGTGTTTTAGGCTTTAGGGCTGGTTCATGGCCTCGGGTCTCCTGATATCGCTCGAGGGAGTTGACGGGGCTGGCAAGACTACGATCGCTAGGAGGCTCGTTAGGTGGCTTAGGGGGAGGGGCGTCGAGGCTAGGTATACCCGCGAGCCCACGGGAGGGCCTTACGGCAGGCTTCTCAGGAGGCTTGCGCACGGGAGGCGCGTCGACCCGCGGGTTGAGGCCCTCCTCTTCGCGGCCGATAGGCTTTATCACCTCGAGAGGGTAGTCGAGCCCCTGCTCGGCGAGGGCTACGTGGTCGTCTCGGATAGATATCTCCACTCCTCCCTCGCTTATCAAGGGGCCTCCGTCGGGGATCTAGGCTGGGTCGAGGAATTGAATAGGTTCGCTAGGAGGCCCGATTTGGGAATTTTGTTGGACGTTCGGCCTGAGGTTGGGCTCGGGAGGCTTAGGGGGCGGAGGTCGAGGTTTGAGCGCGAAGAATTTCTCGGCAGGGTTAGGGAGGTTTACCTCAGGTACGTGGATCGGGGAGATCTCCTGAGGGTCGACGCGGAGAAGCCCTTGGAGGAGGTGTTCTCGGAGGTCGCCGGAATCGTCGAGGATCTTCTGAGGCTGGCGTGAAAAGCTTTATCCGGTCTGTCGGGGATTTCTGGCCGGGTTGAGGTTTAAGCTCATCAAGGATCCGGTTCACGGGTATATCGAGGTCTCGGAGGCCGAGCTCAGGGTCGTCGACTCGTATCCGGTTCAGAGGCTTAGGAGGATAATTCAGCTGCCGTTCGTCTACCTCGTCTACCCCGGCGCGAGGCATAGCAGGTTCGACCACTCGCTTGGATGCATGCACCTCGCGGGGGAGTTCGCCAGAAGCCTCGGATTGGACGATTATAGGAGGAGGGTTCTGAGGCTCGCGGGGCTTCTCCACGACCTAGGCCACCCCCCGTACTCGCATCTATTCGAGGCCCTCCTCGAGGAGGCCGGGCTGAGCCATGAGGCCATGACCGCGAGGATCCTTCGGGGGAGCGGGGAGCTGGCCGAGGCGGTGGAGGCGTGCGGCGTTTCGGCGGAGGACGTTCTCGAGGTTCTCGAGGGGAGGGCGGCCGAGTCCCCGATAATAAGCGGGCCGATCGACGCCGATAAGCTGGATTTCCTCATGCGGGACGCGTATTTCACCGGGGCGCCCTATGGGATCATCGACGCTAGGAGGATAATCTTGAGGAGCAGGCTTCTCGACGGAAGGCTCGCCGTGAACATTAACGCCGTCGGAGCCGTTGAGGAGATGGCCCTAGCGAGATACCAGAACTTCCTGAACATCTACTTCCACCACACGGTTAGGGCCGCTCAGATGCTCTTCCTCTCGGGGGCCAGGATGCTCGAAGATCTCTCAAGCCTCTCCGAGCTTAGCGTTGAGGAATATCTTAGGCTCGACGACTACGAGGTATGGTGCATGATGAAGCGGAGCGAGAAGGCCAGGTGGGTCGTCGAGCGGATCGAGCGGAGGCGAATCCCGAAGGTAGCCTTCGAGCTTAGGCTGGCTGAGGGGAAAATTCCCGAAAGCGTTCTGAGGGATCCTGAGGGCGCCAAGCTCGAGATCGCGTCCCTCTCTGGGGTCTCCGAGAAAGCCGTCTGGATAGATACGCCATACGTTACGCCGCTCCCCTTCAAGGACGAGAGCAGGGTCGAGTTCTTCGACGAGACCTCGGGAAAGCCTCGGCCAGTAGAATACTCCTCGCCGCTCCTAGAGTTCACCTCCAGGATCTACGGCATGGTAAGGGTTTACGCGGATCCGGAGTACTTGGAGCGGGTTAGGAAGGCTTCAGAAAAATATTTTGAGGGTGTTCTCAGCTCTTCCTCTTGAACGCTCTTCGATAGGCCCAGTAGCCCAAGTACGCGAGCGCGGCGAGCGGCGTCCCGACGAGTATCAGGAAGACGAGGCCGTAGGCTATGTAGATCAGGGCTGCCACCGCAGCGGCGACTACGGGCGTGAAGTCTATCTCGGGGTACGGGGACGGCGGCGGCCTGGGCTTCTCCGGAGCCTTTATCCAGAGCGATATGGTCGAGTAAGTCGCCATCCGCTCTAGGTTCTTGAGCTGCGCCTCGATCCGCTCGATCTCCCCCCTAACCCTCCAGAGCTCCTTCTCGAGCATTATCAGGTCTTGAACCGTCTTCGCCTTATCGACCGCCGCTAGAAGCCACTCCTCCTCCGCCCTGAGGTTTCTAAGCCTAGCCTCGAGATCCACGTGCTGCTCGGTAACGTCCTTCACGTTTATCTCCTCGCGCACGACCCTCCCAACCCTCTTGATGGCGTTGAGCGCCTCGTAGAAGCACTCCTCGGGAACCTTGACTATCATGGTAACCGATCGGCCGCCGGAGACGCTGAGCCGAGCGACGTATCCGCCGTAGCCCTCGACCAGTGCGATTACCTTATTCGCGGCCGCCTCCGGATCCTCGGCCTCGACCTCCAAGTCCGCGGTCTTGATCAGCATCCTCCCCGGAGACCTTACGAGCTCCTCCACCGTAGTCGTGGCCGTAGTGGTAATGGCCGGAGGCGCCGACCTCGCGACCGCAAATCCCCCCGCCTTCTCAAGGGGCTTGGCGAGCCGCTCTTCGGCAATCGGGCCGTAGTAGCTCGCTGCGAGAAAGCTCGTCACAATCACTCCTATACCATAAGATAGGGCTAGGGCCGCTATAACGGCTGCGGCTATTATCGCGATGATCTTTCCCCTCACCTTCATCGCCTAACCTACTCCCCGGCGCCGATATAATGACATAGAGTAAAACGGGTTGTTCTAGCTTCTGAACGCCTCAGATGAATCGTCTGACCTTGATCGAGAGGTCGCGTAGGTTTACTAGGACGGCGACTCCTACGGTCGGCTCGAGGCCGGCGCTCCGCTGGTAGCTGGTCTGCTCCTGCCAAGTCCCGGAATTGACTATCCTCACGCCCCTATAGGATCCGGCGTAGGCTACGTGTACGTGGCCCGAGTGGAATACGTGCGGAACCTCGCGGATTACTAGAAGGTCTTCTCCGAGGGGTAGTATCGGCGTGCTCCCGCCGTAGATCGGGCAGAGATGCCTATGCTTGAGAAGCAGCTCGAGGGCCGCCCCGACATCCCGGCTGAGGGAGCTGTGGGAGAATCCCGGAGCGTTCTGAACGACGTCGTCGAGGCCTTGACCATGATAGACTAGGAATGATCTACCGCATATTCTTATCCAAGCCGGGTTTCCGACGAAGGTGATGCGCTTACCGGATCTCTCGAGGATCTTCCGATATTTCTCGGGGAGCGGCGGCTGGGGCAGGGCTTTCTGTAGGGGCTCGTGGTTCCCCGGCCCAACGATGAGCTCTACGCGATCCGGAATCTCGGATAAGAGCTTGGCGAGATGCTCGAGCTGCTTCCCGACCGATTTCATCTCCAGCTCCTTATCCTGACCCGGGTAGACCCCCACCCCGTCGATCAGGTCTCCGGCCACGATCACGACTCTAGTCCTTCTCGCTTCCGGATCCCTTCCCCGGTTTATCCAGTCTAGGAAGCTCTCGAAGAGGTCTCTTCTGAAGTGCCTGCTCCCTAGGTGTATGTCGGAGAGGAGGCAGGCGTAGGCGTCCGGCCCGGCCTTCTCCACCCGCTGAGGCGGAATATCCGGGAGAACTATCTCCTCGGCTATCAGGCTCCTATCCCGCTTCACGACCCTGAATCCCGCGACCGCGTCCAGCAGAACCCTCCCGGCGAGCTCACCCAAGCCCCCAGCCTTTGGAACTATTATCGTGGCCTCGGCGCCGGGGTCCTCGACCCTCAGGATCCAAGCCCTAGCCGACTCCCTCTTCTCGAGTATCATGGCCGCGGTATAGGCTTCGTGGCCATCGCCAAGCCTGATGATGGACTTGAGCTCGGACGCGCCTCCAAGCCTATCTCGCAGAATCTTTGAAAGCCTCTCGTATCTGCTCCTGAAGTATGACCGGAATTCGGACGCCGAGCCCCGGATCTTCCACTCCCCGAGATAGCGATCATCCACCTCGATCGCTAACCCCGCGTCCTCCTCGACCCGCTTAGGCTTTTCCGGAAGCTCGGCTTTGGACGGTTTTGGGAGGAGCCTGCGCAGAACCTCCTCGTCTATCAGCCTAAGCTCCGCCCCCCCGCGCTCAAGCTCCCTAATGGCCTCATCTAGCAGCTCGATGGGGCGCTCTGAAGCTTGGAGGAGCTCGAGAGCCCTCCTAGTTAGCGTATAGCCTCTCCGCATGGCCCTATCGACTAGCCTTCTGGTCAAGGCTTCCCGCAAGGCGGCGTCCTAAGCTAGTAGAGATCCCCGCCGAATAAGGATATTCCGGGGAAGCGGCTAGGGAGATACCGCCGGTATTTTGGCCGGCTTGAGGGATATGGGGCTCATTTCCTCCACTTATCGATTGAGGCCGGGGTATGGCTTAGGAGCGAGGCCAGGAGCTCGTCGCTCTCCATTACCTCCTCGACCTCCTCGACCGGGGTTAGGAGCGAGATCTTCCTAGTCCTGCCCCGCCTCCCCATGTTCACCAGATCGCTCTTAACGACCCCGAGCATGTCGAGCTCCGAGATCAGGCTGCTCACTCTCCTATCGGTTAGAGGCTCGACCCCGATCCGGCCGCAAACCTCCCTATACGTCTGGTAGATCATCCCGGAGATCGGGTTCGGAACCCCGTTCTTGGCTAGAAGCAGCAGGGCCGCTAGAACGAGCTTGCTGTGAAGCGGCAGGGTGGATAGGGCCTCGAAAACCCTCCCCCGCTCGATCATGCTCTGGGCCAACCTCACGTGCCTCTCCTCCACGATCGAATCGCCATTGCGCTCAGCGACCTCGGCCGCAACCCTAAGGAGATCTATGGCCCTCCTCGCATCTCCATGCTCGGCCGCTGCTAGGGCGGCGCAGAGGTTTATCACGGCTTGTGGGACGGCGCCCTCCCTGAAGGCGAGCCTGGCCCTCTCGGTTAGGATGTCGATTAGCTCCGTGGCCGTGTATGGGTGGAAGACGAGCTCCTCCTCGCTCAGGCTGCTTAGAACCCTCGGGTCGAGGTAGTCCTTGAAGTGGAGGTCGTTCGAGGTTCCGATCATGGCGAGGCCGCACTCCTCCGCCCCCTCGTTTATCCTAGAAAGCTCGTAGAGCAGGTTGTCGCCGTAGCTCTTCACGAGGGCGTCTATCTCGTCGAAGCAGGCCACGAGGAGAACTCCCTTCTCCCTGAGCCCGCGCCTGAGCCTCGAGAAGACCTCGGCCTTCGAAAGCCCCGTGAAGGGAACCTTGACCCCTATGCTCTCGCAGAGCTCGGCCAAAACCCTGTACTCGGTTCCCGAGATCCTGCAATTGATATAGGCGAAGACCAGCGGGAGGTTCTCCCTCTCGACGACTTCTCGGAAGCGCTTGAAGACGTACCTCACGACGGCGGTCTTCCCGGTTCCGGTCTTACCGTAGATGAAGACGTTGCTGGGCTTCGAAAGGCTCAGCGCGGGAGCAAGGATCTCCCCGAGCCTCCGGATGTGCTCGTCCCTATGCGGAAGCCTATCCGGCACGTAGTCGGATCTCATGACATTCCTGTCCCTGAAGATCCGCGGCCTCTGAAGAGCCCTCCTAAGAACCTCGCCGAGGGGATCCGCTCCACCCCCTCCTTTCGACTGGAAAGCCCCTTCAGCTCTCTTGCTGTTTTTAGATTCCATTTAGAATAGCCCCTTAAGTTACTATGCAAGGTAAGTTAATGAATTGAATTCACGAACTCTTTCGATTAAGTGCTATAATCTGTTAGAAGTTGCCGACGCGGAGGACGACCTCGGATATTTCAGTGGAAATCGAGGGGTGGCGGGGCTGCTGCGCGGAGAAGACCGCCTCCGGCCGTGTTGGCCGCGTGAAGAACTTCCTGTGAACTTTCATTTTAATCGCCTTAGATCGCCGCGGCGTCCTCCGGCTCCCGGATCTTCGCGGTTCACCGGAAGTTGAAGCAACCCCTCTTTTTCCGCTGGAAGCCGGTGGCGATTTTAAGCCTTCTCGAAGCGGGCTCTTAACGCCTGTGAATTAGGGGAAATCCCGAGAAGGGCCCCGCGCCGGGAGATTTCCGCCGTTCGGCTTTCTCGGGATTCGAGGATGAGCTGGGGCGGCCGCGGCCGATCTAACCAGAATTCGGGAAGCTCGGTGTTCCGCTCGGTAGGTTTCCGGGCTTGACCCGGTTGTGAAGGGAGGCTCGGGATCTATCGGGGGGCTCCCCTTGGTTTGACGTGGGCATCTCCGAGGTAATACGCACCATCTGCAACCCGGAGATCCCGTAAACTCCTACGCTAAGACTCCTCCTCTTTCGTGAACTGCCTTCTGAGCCTGGACGCGGCCTCCAGGGTTTCTAGAACGGTTTTCACCGTTTCCGCGAGCTTGCCGATCTCCTCGGGATCCGCCGCCCGCTTCAGGACGAGGTTCAGCTCCTCGACCTTCGCCGTCAAGGTTTTCACGACCTCGGTCAGGGTTACGCTCGTTAAGGCGTCCTCGACGTCCTCCTCCCCCTTGACCTTAATCACCCTCTTATTGCACTTCAGGCACCAGATCTGGCCCCCTATCTCGAAGAGCGGGTTGTTGCAAACCGGGCAGTGGTCTGCGAGCATCCTCGCCCCGCTTCTAAGGGCGTCCGCCATCCTCCGCACGTACTCGCCGTCGTCCGAGCTCATCCCGATCCGGTATATTCTCAGGCTACTTTAAGGTATTACTCCCAAGCCCCCGCGATCGCCCGCTTGATGAACCTGAAGGCCGCGGGTATCGCCCGCCTCAGGATGAAGCCCCTATTCCGGAACACGTCTATCAAAACCCTCCTCGGGTGGAGGTAGAAGGCCAGGTAGGCTTGGAGGAGGAACTTCTTTATCCGCTGCGGGGTTAGGTAGAGGCTCCGCATGACGACGTCGAGGGTCGTGAACTTTCTCCAGTTCCTCGTTAGCAGCAGCCCCTTCTCCACGGCCATCTCCCATAGCCTCGTCCCCGGGTAGGGCGTCGCGATGGTGAACTGGGCGAGATCCACGCCGACCTTATTCGAGAACTTTATGGTCTTCCTTATATCCTCCTCGGTCTCGTAGGGGAATCCTATCACGAAGGATCCGAGGGCGTTTAAGCCCGCGCTCTTGGCGGCTTTCACGGCGTCTACGGCCTGCCGCTTGGTTATCCCCTTACCGATGAACCTCAGCGTGCTCTCGGATCCGGACTCTATCCCGAAGTATACGGTGTGGGCTCCGGCTCGATGCATGGCCTCGCCCACCTCCCGGCTGAACGTGTTCACTCGAGATGAGGCGCTCCAAGATATGTCCAGCCCCTCCTCGACTATCTTCCTCGAAAGCTCTATCGCCCGCTTCTGATCTAGGGTGAAGGTGTCGTCTAGGAATTCTATCTCCCTAACCCCGAACTTCTCCTTCAGGATTCTAAGCTCTTCTAGGACTCGCTCGGGGCTATGCGCCCTCCACCTCCTCCCGAACTGGAGGGAGGATGAGCAGAAGACGCAGTTATAGGGGCACCCCCTCGAGGTCATTATGGCCGCGTAGCTGACCCCGTTCACCTCGTATCTGTCCATGGGGAGCAGGTCGTAGGCGGGGATCGGGACATCGTCTAGGTTTCTGATGAGCGGCCTCGGGGGATTCACCTTCACAACACCATCCTCGCTTCTATAGGCTATTCCGAGGACGTCCGCGAACCCTCCGCCCCTCTCATACTTTTCTAGGATCTCGCTGAAGGTTTGCTCGCCCTCGCCCATAACGACGAGGTCTACGTGCCTGCACTCGGTTAGGACCTCCTCGGCCGTGAAGGTCGCGTGAGGGCCTCCGATGATCACCAAGGTCTCCGGGTTCAGCTCCTTCGCTATCCTCGCCGCCTCATACGCGTCGTAGATCGCCGGGGTCGTCGCCGTCAGGCCCACGACATCCGGCTTAAACTTCCTAATCTTCTCCTCGAGCGCGTCGGGGGTTAGGTTCTCGGCGAGCCCGTCGATTATCATGGGCTTCCAGCCGCGCATCCGCGCGACCGACGCCAGATACGCTAGTCCCAGAGGCGGCCCTGCCGATCCGAGGACCTCCTTTACGACTGACGTGGTCGGCGGAAGGATAAGTAGCGTCCTCAAATCCCGGATATGATAAGGGCCGTGCCTCGGCTTAAGCTTTTCAGAACCTCGTGCTCCTAGCTCTCCTTCTTAGAGCCGGATCCCGATCCATGAGCTCCTCGAGAAGCTGCTCGAAGGTCTTATCCTCGGGGACGGCGAGCTCCCGGTAAACCCCCGTCCTACCCGCCTCCCTCCGCCTCCGAAGGACCCTAACCCGGTTTCTCAGGATCCTCGGGTCGACCCCTAGGATCTTCGCGGCCTCCTCGATGTTTCTCTCGACGGGGATCTCGACGTGGCCCCTCGGGGTCGGGATTATCAGCATGAGCTCCTTGTTTATCCCGGGGACCCTAACATCTCTCTCGAGGCCGCTTAGGGTTAGGCTTCCCGCGAGCGTGTAGAATCCGAGCTCCTCCTCGCTCATCCTGAGAAGCGGAAGCGAGATGGAGGAATATTCGTCGATGACTAGATATGCCTTCGGAACGTAGCCCGGGGTTGCTTGGACGAGAAGCCTCTCGGACGCCCTTATCCCGGCCTCCGCCAGATAAAGCTCGACCATGGCCGTGCTCGCCGGATACGGTATGAAGACGTCGACGTCGCTCTCCTCGTCCACGTCCCCCCTCGCGACGCTTCCGTAGACCATGGGGTTCAGGCCGCGAGCCGCCAGAGGCTTCATCAGCTCCCTCGCCCTAGCTCTAAGGCTTCGGAGGAGCCTCCACCTGGCCTCGTCGTATTCAACCTCCATCCTCCCGATACGCTCTAGTCGCTCGCGTTATCTATGGGTTTCCCACGCCCTACGCTGGTGAAAGGCTTTCCAAGAGAATTTTCAAGGCCAGGAGAATTAGCGCGGATCCCCCGACCGCTCCGGCTCTCCGCCCCAGGGTCGCCCCGATTCCCAGACCCAGCCTATACCCGAGCAGGGTTAGGAGGAAGGATGCCAACCCGGCTGAAGCGGCGGCGGGGAGTAAGCTTAGCTCGAGGAACCTTAGGCTTAGGCCGGCGGTTAGGGCGTCGATGCTCGTGGCTATCGAGAGCGCGAGGAGGGCGGCGGTGAACCGCTTCCAGCACGGCTCGCGGCCGCTCTTGAAGGATTCGACGATCATATGCGCTCCAGCCAGCATCAGCAGGACGGAGGCTATCAGCGAGTTGTATTCGAGGAGCTCGGCGGCGAAGGCTCCGCCAACCCATCCCGCCGAAAGCATTCCCGCTTGGAAGAGCCCGAAGGATGAGGCCATGATCAGCGCTTGGCCGCGTCCGACGTCCCCGCCGCACCCCGCTCCGAAGGCCGCCGAGAAGCAGTCGAGCGCTAGGCTAATCCCCACCGCTATCGACTCCATCCTCCCCGAGGCTCCGGGGCTTCTAGGAGGGAGATCCTGCTCTTAGGTTTATCTTATGGCCTCGCGACTTTTCCGCGTTGCCGGATGATCGTTAAGCGGCTTGACTCGGCGAGGAGGCTCATCGTAATAGTTCCCGAGAACAGCCTGGACCTGATCAACGTCTTCAGGCTCGTTAGGCCCGGCGACGTGCTCTACTCGAAGACCTCTAGGGAGCTTAAGAAGGAGAGGGCCAGCGGGAAGATCGATAGCGAGAGGGTTCAGGTCGTCCTCGGGATCGAGGTCGAGGCAAAGGCCGCGGATCCGCTTATGCGCAGGGTGAGGTTCTCCGGGAGAATAGTCTACGAAAGCAGAAAGCTAGACCTGATCGGAAAACATCATACGATAACGGCTCTTCCGGGGGTTGAGGTTAGGCTGGAGTCGAGGAGGGGCTTCGAGAGGCTTAGGGCCTTCGCCGAGAGCTATAAGCGCCGGGAGAAGCCTATCCGGGTCGCGTGCGTGTCGCTGGACGACGAGGAGCTCGCGGTCGCGGAGTTCTCCAACCGGGGGCTGAGCGTCCTATACTCGAAGCACCTCCCCCGGGTCGATAAATCGATTTCGTGGAGCGAGCAGAATCTAGAGGACTTCTTCGAGGAGGCGGTGGGCGAGCTGAGGAAGCTTCCGGAGGGCGTCGGGATAGTAGTCCTCGGCCCCCGAATCTTCTCGGAGAAGTTCCTGAGCTATCTTAGGAGGCGCGGGGGAGGGCTTTCGGAGAGGGTTCTGGCGTGCCTGGATACCTCGACGGGCGGGGAGACCGGGGTGAGGGAAGCCCTGAAGCTGGGCAGGCTTCCGGATTTCCTTCGAGAACTTAAGCCGTTTAGGGATAGCGCCATGGTCGAGAGGTTCATCGAGGCCATGTCCCGGGATCCGGAGCGCGTCGCGATAGGGCTCGAGGAGGTTTACGAAGCTTGGAAGCTCGGAGCGGTGGAGACGGCCTTGGTCGCCGAATCCTACCTATGGAGCAACTTGGAGAGTGAGGCTTTGGAGAAGCTCTTGGAGGCGGCGGAGCGGGGGAAGCTCGATCTTCAGGTGATCTTGGATGGCCTGGAGGCGTCGGATAAGGTCATGAGGCTGGGCGGCGTGGTCGCGATCCTGAGATATAGGCTTCCGCTGAAGAGGATTATCGAATCCGGTCGAAGGTGAGCGTCTTAACGTTCTCGGAGGGCTTCGAGATCTCCCCGATCCTAACCCCTATCAGGTAGACCGTATCCCCCTTCTCGGAGAGTATGTCGACGAGCCTCTGGGTAACTATGCCGTCGAAGACCACGTACTTCGCGCTGTCCCTGAGGTTTTCGAGCTCCTGAGCCAGCTCGCTGACCGGAACCCTCCTGAGCTCCGTCAGGTTCTCGTCGAGGATCACGGCCATGAGCCTCTCCTTAACCTCCTCGATACGCTTCTTCACCTCCTCGGGAACCTCGACGGCGGGCTTCTCGACGCGCTTCGGAAGCTTTAGCTGCTTGAAGGCCTCCTCCGCCGGTATAGCGTGATGGAGCGCGTCTAGGATCTCCTTTCCGGTGAGCTGCTCGACCTCCTTCCCGTAGGGCGCCCTCGCGACCCTATCGATCCTAACCCCAGCGTTTCTCAGCTCGTAGAGTATCATATCTCCTCCGCGGTCTCCGTCTAGGAAGGCTATCACCCTGCGCTTTCGGCCGGCGAGCTCCTTAACGTATTCGGGTATCTTGATTCCCTCGACCGCGATCACGTTCGTGTAGCCGTGGCGGAGCAGGTTTATCACGTCGGCCCTCCCCTCGACTATTATGAGCTCGTCGGCCTTCTCCGCGTCCGGGCCGGCGGGGATCTTCTCGGGGCCGAGCTCCACGATCTTGGCCTTCACCAGAGATTCCTCGAGCTCCTTCATCAATTCGTCTTCCTCGGGTATCTTGCTCTTCTCCCACTCGTAGAGGATCGCCCTAGCCCGCTCGATTATCTTCTTCCGCTTCTCGGCCCTCAGGTCGTGGATCTTCTCGATCTTAACGGTGGCCGCGTAGGGTCCGACGCGCTCTATGCTCTCGATCATGGCCGCTATCAAGGCCGTGGAATACTTGTCTAGGGCCGATGGGACCTTTATCTTGCCGTAGGTCTTGTTCCCCTGAACGCTTACCGAGATCTCTATCCTCCCTATCCTCCCGCTCTTCTGAAGCTCCCTCAGATCGAACTCGCTGCTGAAAAGCCCCTCGGTCTGGCCGAAGACAGCCCCGACCACGTCGTTCCTATCGACGACCCCGTTAACCTCTATCCTAGCCTCTATCAGATATTTTATCGAAGGCGCTCCGATGCTCAAAGCGTAAGCCTCCTGCTGCTCAGCTCTCCACCCTTAGTCTAGGGATAGCTTCTCGGAGACTCTATTTAAGCATAAAAAAGTGGGGGTGGAAGGGAGGTCCCGCGGGGCCGGATGCTTAGCCTAGGTCCATCACCGGGTCGATGGAGGGCGGGACGGTTCTCTCGACCTTCAGGATGGATCCGACGGACGGCTTTATCTCGATCTTGAAGGCGTCGTTCGGCTGAAGCTCCACGCTATCGATTCCGCCGTAGATGTTCTCCACGTCGACCACGATCTTCCAGAGCTCGCCGAATTCGAGCAGGTTATCCCCATCTCCCGATGTGGACGTAGGGGGTCCCTAGCATACTACAGGCTCCGCGGAGACCTCTCCTTCACCTTCGCATACGGCCTCGGAGCCCTCCTAACGATACCCGGCGTAGCCCACCTCCTAGCCTACCACGCGTCCCTCGAGATCATCCAGCTAACGAGCAGGCTAACCGAAAGCATCTCGAGCATGGTGGGCGAGCTGTGATGGATCCCGCGACATGGCTCCTAATCTCCATAGTGATCCTGGCAACCCAATACGCCCTAGCCAAGGTGCTCGAGAAAAAGCCCCGCGCGGCCGCCCCCGGGGAGATCCAGCCCGAGCAACCCCACCCGGCTGAGGAGCTCGAGCCGATACCCCTCGAAGCCCCGAAGCCGGAGGAGGGGGAGGCCGAGGTGGGGCAGGAGGAGCCGAAGCCAGCCCGAGAAAAGCCCGGGGAAGCGGAGAAGCCCGAGCCGGAGGAGCTGGAGTCCCTAGCCCCCCCGAAAAAACCTTGAAAAGCTCTCGGAGGAGATAAGCCGGCTAAAAGAACTCCTAAAACTAAGCCAAGAACTCAGAAAAGAAGTCGAAAAGCTCGCAAAAACCCTAACAACCCCCAAAAAACCCGGAAAGAGTTAATTAGACCCCAAGACAAGTAAGGAAACGACCCCCGCGGTAGCTCAGCCTGGTAGAGCGTCCGGCTGTAGCCGCGCCCGGGAAAGGGGAGGCGCGGGCCTCAGCCTACCAGGCGGACAGAAACCGGATGGTCGGGTGTTCAAATCACCCCCGCGGGACATTTAAATATGATGGTGGGGGTGTTCCCTCCTCTCTCCCTTTTTTCCACTCCTTCTCGTATAGGCTTATTGAGCTCTTTGCTCGTGGCCTCGGATAGGTTTTTTATGTAGTCTGATTGGCGGCGCGCCGTGTAACGCCTTATGAAAAAGAATATCTTTGTGTGAGCCTTTAGTTTGGTGGTATGCCGGTTTCTCGGTCTAGGGCTCGGGCGGCTCAGAAGAGAGGGCATAAGTTTGAGAAGAGGGTTGCTAGATGGGCTAAGAGATATTTTGATGCTGAGAAAGTTGAGACGAATATTTTGATGAATGGCCTCCGGGTTAAGAGACCTTATGAGATCGATGTTCACGTATATTGGAAGTCTGGCCTTCTCTTTAAGGAGGAGCATGATCTATGGATTGAATGTAAAGACATGAAGAGTAGTGTGAAGCGAAACCATATTTTCAAGCTTATTGAATCTGCTAAGGATATTGAAGATGCTTGTAAAGAAGGAAGAGAGGAATTCTATTTCGATCACTTAGCGATAGCGGCTACATCGGGCTTCGATCAAGATGCATTAGCCTATGCTACGGATCACGAGATTGCCTGTATAGTCTTCGACGGCAAGCGATTCAGGATAGTAAATGAAGACGAAATAGATTGGTTACCATAAGCTCTAAAACGGCTAAATAAAATTACCTAAAATTTTTGAGTCGAAATTTTGAAAAAGCAAGAATACGCTCCGATTTTAGTTTAGATCAGGGCTGGTGAGGCCCTAAAGGAGGGCCGTGAAGAATCTCCGAGCGCATCTGATCCGTGATGAGTGGTGGACCGACGGAGCCCCCGGGGAAGCCCCACCAGCCCAATCATAAGATGACTTTCATGGTCATATAAGCTTTTTCGAGTTTTTAGACCGCGGGGGTGCTTGCTCCTATGAAACTTATTTTTCTTCCGTGCTTGAAATCTGGCTTGAAGTAGCCTTGGTCGTGGAGGGGGCGTTTCCGGCTCCCCCTGGCTCGGAAAGCCCTCCGCCTTCATCCTAATATCTCGGTGATTCTGGATGGGTTTCGCTCGCGGCTGCTTTAGAGGGGTGCTCCGGTTCCTTGGTTTCGAGGCTCATGCTCCTCAACTTCGCGGCCCTCGTCTTCATAAGCACGATCTTCCTCCTTAACCCGATCCTCCCCATCTACCTCTACCGGGATCTCGGGGCCTCGGAGCAGGAGGTCGGCTTGATAATCCCCCTCGCCTTCCTAGTCTCGGCCTTCCTGAGGATACCCTGCTCCATGCTCGTTAGGAGGAACATCCTGCAAATACTCTTACTCGGCCTCGGGCTTAACGCGGCGTCGATAGCGGGCTACGGCCTCAGCTGGGATCCGAGCTCCTTCTCCCTCTTCCGGGCGATCCACGGGGTCGCCACGGCCGTAAACCACGTCCTCTTCCTAACGGCGGTCGAGCTTCTAGCCGACCCGCGCGAGCTCGAGAAATCCGTAACGGGCTACACCGCCTCCCTCGCCCTGGGCTTCTGGCTCGGCCCCCTGATCGGCGTCTTCCTCCGGGGCGTCGCGGAGCTTAGAACGGTCCTCCTAGCCACGGCCCTCATCGCGGCGATGCCGATAGCCGGCGTAGCCCTTCTCCTAGAGGAGCTTAGGAGGGCTGGGGAGGCTTGGAGGCTCGAGGTCGAGCGGCAGAGCATCAAGCCCGTTCTCAAGGCCCCGAACATGCTCCTCGCCTCAATCTACCTCTCCTTCTCCCTCGCGGCCGGCGCCATAGCCGCCTACGGCCCGCTCAGAGCCAAGCTCTCCTTCGGGCTCGAGGACCAGCTCGTAATACTCCTCTTCCTCCTCTACTACGTAACCGCCTTCGCCGCTAGGATGACCCTGCTCAAGTCGCCTCTACTGGCGAGGCTCGGGCTGGGAAGCCTCATGAAAGCCGCCCTCCTCTCCTCCCTCCTAAGCGTCCTCCTAGTCGGGCTAAGCGGAAGCCTCCCCCTCTTCGGCCTAGGCCTAGCTTTAGCGGGCCTCGCCCACGGCCTCGTCTTCCCGCTAACCGCCTCGGCCGTCGCCCAGGCCACGCCCGAGAGGCACAGGGTTCTCGGAAACTCCCTCCATCTAACCGCCTTCGACGCCGGCTCCCTCCTAGGCTCCTCGGCCGTCGCCCTCCTCCTAGCTCACACGAGCCTATCATACGCCCTGGCCCTAATCTGCGTCTTCCCCGCCCTCGGCCTCATCCCGGCGTCCCTCTCCTCCCGCTACATAGACCGTGAGTAAGACTATATACCGGCCCCCAAAATCTATAACCGGGGCATGTCCTTCTTCCTCCGCAGAATTCAGCTTACCGGAGGGTCGACCTATATAGTATCCCTGCCGAAGAGCTGGGCCGAGGCCGCGAACCTGAAGCCCGGCGACTACGTTCAGCTAATCCCCCAGCCGGACTCCACCCTCCTCCTAATCCCGAGGCAGAAGCCCGGGGAGCAGCTCGAGGCTAGGATAACGGCCACCCCCGAGAATAGGCCTGAGGAGCTCGCTCGAGAGCTGATAGCCTGCTATCTCGCGGGCTACGACGTCATCCGGGTGGGCTTCATGGGGGATGTCGACGAGTTCAAGCCCTACCTGAAGAATCTGATGAGGGCGAAGCTGATAGGATTGGAGTCGATCGAGGAGTCCGCGAACCACATGCTGATCCGGTGCCTGGTGGGCCACGTGGACTTCCCGATAAAGGAGGTCCTGAACCGAATGCACCTCATGACCCTCTCCATGTGCAGGGACGCCTTGAAGGCTCTCAAGGAGGGCGACGAATCGCTCGCGAACGACGTAGTCCAGAGGGACGACGAGGTCGATAGATTCTACCTGTTCTGCGTTAGGCAGCTCAAGGCCGCGGTGGAGAACGCGCTGCTCATGAGGGAGCTCGGGTTGAAGAGCCCTAGGGAGTGCCTGGGCTACCGGCTGATCATAAAGAGCATAGAGAGGATAGCGGATCACGCGACGAGCATAGCTAGCCAGATACCCCTGGTGAAGGCTAGGAGAAATTCGCCGATAATGGAGGGGGTTATCGAGCTCGGCGGAGCCGCCCTCTCGATCTACGAGAAGGCCATGGAATCCGTCTTCAAGATGAACCTGAAGCAGGCGAATAGGCTGATACTCGAGGTCGAGAGCCTGGAGTCTCTAGAGAACGGGCTGGTTAAGCGGATCTCTGAGTCCAAGCTGAATATGGAGGCAGCGGTGGGCTTAAGGCTCATCGTGGAAAGCCTCAAGCGGATCGCGGAGTACGGCGCGGATATAGCCGAGATAGTAATCAACCTAGCTATAAAAAGCTAGGGCGCGGCTGGACGCGACTGCCTACCAACCTCGACTTCCCTGCGAAGCCCCTCCCTGAGCGACGAAAGCTCGGCGATCTCCCGCTGAAGCTTCAGCTTCTCCTCCTCGAGCCCCATAATCTTCTTCCTAAGATCCTCGACCCTCTTCTCGAGCTCCCGGATCTGATTCTTCAATTCATCGTACCTCTTAACCTCGGAGGCCATCTTCCACGCTAGGACGAACCTGGAGAGCTCGTCCTCGTTCCCCGAGAAGATTACTTGGAAGTTCGCCATGAATCCCAGGTTCAGTCTGGACGAGCCTTCTAAAAACGATTCGCGCGCCTGCTCCGCCCACGAAAATCGCCAAAATGCTACGTTTCGCGAATCAACAGTTAAAATCCGGGGAGACCGCATGCGAAGGCGTAAGGATGGCTGCGATACTCGATACGACGCTTCGGGAGGGCGAACTCTATAGGAGGTTCGAGAGGGAGGTTAGGGTGGAGCTGGCGAGAAGGCTGGCCGAGCTGGGGGTGGACAGGATCGAGCTCACGGTGGACTACCCGCCCAGAACCACCCGAAGGGACGTCGAAGCGGTAATCGAGGCCCTCCGAAGCTACGAGGCAACCGTAGTTCTCCACGGAAGGGCCTACCCGAGGGACGTGGAAGCCGCCGCGAAATACGACGTCGACGGCGTCGGAGTATACCTCGCCACGACCGAGATTCATCGGAGGTTCAAGCTCGGCGGGATAAGCCTCGAGGAAGCCAAGCGCAGGCTCATCGAAGCACTCGAGCTCTCCCGCTCCTACGGCTTCAGGTATAGGAGGGCGACGATCGAGGATGCGTCGAGATACTACTTAGGCGGGGACGGCGGGATCGGGGAGCTCTCCGCCCTCGTCGACGAGCTTGGAGAAGCCGGGGCGACCGTCGTAAGCGTTCC
Source organism: archaeon (assembly GCA_029258815.1). GTDB lineage: Archaea > Thermoproteota > Nitrososphaeria_A > Caldarchaeales > Wolframiiraptoraceae > Wolframiiraptor. Next base: position 5,944 of record JAPDJZ010000160.1, on the reverse strand, counting down.
GGATACGTGCGGGATGCTGACCCCAAGCCAGGCGAGGGACTTCTTCGAGAAGCTTAAGTCTAGGTGCAGGACCTCCCTCTCAGCCCACTTCCACAACGATTACGGACACGCCTCCGCGAACACGCTCGAAGCAGCCCTAGCCGGGGCCGAGGAGCTCCACGTCTCGATCCTCGGAATAGGCGATAGAAACGGGATAGCGGATCTCTACGAGGTCGCCGCGCCCCTAATCGACGTGCACGGATTCAGGCTCGGGATCAAGCGGGATAAGCTGAAGGAGCTTTACGCGTGGTTCTCGAGGCTAACCGGGATAAAGATCTCCTTCAGGCATCCGCTAAGCCGGGAGGCGCAGACCATCCGAGCCGGGGTCCACCAGTCCATGGCCCTGCGCGCCCCCGAAGGCTACGTTCCGGCTGGGAAGCTTGGAAGAGACTTCGATAGGGTCTTCTTCGAGGCCACGACCTATCTAAGTAGGAAGCTCATCGGAAGGATCTTGAGAAGCGAGGTGGCCGAGGAGAGGTTGCGGGAGATCTCGATAGAGCTTGCGAGGCTCGCGGAGAAGCGGGGTGGAGACCTGAGCGCGCGGGAGATCGCGGAGGCCATAAGATCTAGGGGGCTCGAGGTGGACGAGCAGGCCTTAGCCCGGCTTCTAAAACCTCAGAAAGCATACATCCTCCTAAACCTAGACCCCAGATATCCGATTAGGGAGAAGCTTCGGGAGATTCTCTCGTGGGATGAGGTGGAGGGGGTTGACGAGGTCTACGGAGACGCCGATCTAATCATAGCCGCGTGGCTCGAGGACGATGTGGTTGAGCGGGTGAAGAAGCTTCTCGGAAGAGCTATCCTAAGAATTAGGACGCTCATCACCGACTAGCGGCTTCAAGCTTCTCAACGATGCCTCTCACAGCCTCCTCGACCGAGGCTTGGGAAGCCCTCGCCATCAGGTATTCTCGATCGAGCCTATCCAAGTTAGCGTAGATGACCTTGCCGGCGAGCTCGAGGGCCATGAGCCCGGCGCCTCGCGAGAGGAGGGAGACCGCGTAATCCTCAGCGGATAAAATCTTCACCCTGCTCCTCTCAAGGCATCTCTCGGCCATCCGCTCATCCCAGCTAAGCGAGCTCGGCCTCGAAACCAGATCGATAACAACGTAGCGCTCCAGATCAAGTAGGCGGGCCCCTTCATCCGACCTCGATAAAACCCCGAACCCCGCCCTCGAAAGCCCCTCGAAAATTTTCCTCAAATCTTCTGAATCGGCTCTGGCGGCGAAGACTCTATCCCTCCCGATATGGGGGACGCCGTAGAGGGGGAGGGGTCTAAAGCCGTATAAAACGTGAAAGACCCCCAGCCCGGCCAAAGCTTTGGATAAGCGGAGTATCGGCGGATCGAGAAGCCTAAACCAAGGCGAAGCCTCCTCGACGAGCCTAACGACGTCAACGCCCTTAACCGAATCAACCTCCCTAACGATCCTACGAATATCACGATCCGAAAGCGGCATAGCCTTACCAAAGGCAGAAAGCGGCGAAAATAAAAAGAAATCTCCCTGCCGATTAAGAGAAAGCCGAGCAATAGCTGAAGGTGAATAGGGGGCGGCGGCAGCCCCCGGAGGGTGGCAAGGAGGAAGGGAAGCCCGAAGCAGCGGCCGAGGATCCAGCACGGATCCGCGCAGCAGCCCCGCCACGCCTTAGCGCCGCTCCCTCCCGGGCCTAACGCGGTTCGGCGTGCGCGGAGGCCGTCGCCCACCCCTACGAGCGGGTCGGCCTCCTACGAGGCTCTGCGCGGGCGCACCTTCCTCTCCCCGCGCTTCGCCGCCGGGTCTTCCCCTCTCGCATGCGCCCCTCCGGGTTACTGGCCCCCGCGTGTAGCCCATTTCGGGTTACAGGGAAGGGCTAGCTCCCCGGCCCTACCTGCCGCCGCCCCAATAGGTTATCCGCCCCCTCGGAGATATAACTCTTGGCGGCCTCGGCTTAAAGGCGCTTGAAATTATTCTTGAAAATCTTCGAGTCCTCGGCTGGGCTTGAGGTAGACCTCGACGGCCCCAAGCCTTCTCAGGCGCTGGAGAACTTTTCGGATAAAGTTGGGGGAGTATCCGAGGGTTCTAGCGATCTCCCGGGAGGTATGCGGCCCGTGGTTCTTCAGGTATAGGAGTATCCTAAGACTCTTCGGGTCAACGCCCTTCTCCGGAAACCTCCGAAACCTCCAAACGTATACCATGGCCTCCCTCCTCTTCGAGCGCCTCCCTCGGCGAATGGCCTTTTCAGCCCCTCAGCTATCAGCCTTTTGCCGGCCCCTCAGCTATGTAGTTTGCGTGAGAATACCATATCTATATACCGTTCTATAGATTGTATCGGGAAACTATATATTAGAACAGCGGAAACCTTAGCTGAGGATGAGCGGGGGAGCCGCCTCCGGCAGAACCGTGATCGCCGCCCTCGCCGCGGTCGCCGTGGCGATGTTCCTCGCCGGATATCTCGCGTCGTCTTTCGCCTTATCGAGCATATCTCGGACAAATGTTAAGACCGCTACCACGACCGTTGTTGAGACCGCCGGCCTGAACGCTAGGCTTAACGTCGCCGGATCTACGACGGTCGCGCCGATAGTGGAGGAGGCCGCTAGGAGGTTCTCCGAGCTTTATCCGGGCTTTAGGATCTCGGTCGCCGCGATCGGAAGCGGCCCCGGGATCAAGGCCGTTGGAAGCGGTGAGGTCGATATAGGGATGGCTTCGAGGGATCTGAAGGAGGAGGAGTTTGAGCGGTGGCCAGATCTCAAGCCGTTTAGGATCGCCATGGATAGCATCGCGATCGTCGTCCACCCATCCAACCCCGTGAACGAGCTAACCCTAGAACAGGTCGCCAAGATCTTCGCCGGAGAGATAAGGAATTGGAAGGAGGTCGGGGGGCCGGATAAGCCCATCCACGTGATCACGAGGGAGAAGGGCTCTGGGACGAGGGACTGCTTCGAGCACGCGGTCATGAAGCCGTTCGGGAAGGAGGTCTCGGCGGAGGCCATGGTTCAGCAGGGTAACCCGAAGGTTAGGGCCGCCGTCGCGAACGACCCCCTCTCGATAGGCTACATCTCCCTGGGATTCGTGGACGAGACCGTTAAGCCCCTGAGGATCGACGGGATCGAGCCTAGGATCGAGAACGTCTTGAAGGGAACCTACCCGATCAAGAGAAACCTCTACGTCGTAACCAAGGGCGATCCGGATCCGGCGGAGCTGATGTTCATCGGATACCTGCTGTCCGCCGAGGGCCAGAAGATAGTCGAGGAGCTCGGATACATCCCACTATACCCGGTGAGCTGAGATGAAGATCGATGATGCGGTCAAAATCCTCACCTTTTTATGCGCGGGCTCCTCGATCCTCGTAGTCTTCCTAATCTTCGGATACACGCTCCTCGAGGGGCTGCCCTTCCTAGCGAAGTATGGCCTCAGCTTCCTGACGGGGCTCTACTGGAAGCCCTACGCGGATCCGCCTCAATTCGGCCTCCTTCCGACCGTCATCGGAACCCTCTCGGTCTCCGGGCTAGCGATCCTACTAGCCGCGCCGATGGGCGTTCTCGCCGCGATCTATCTAGCCGAGTATTCCGGGAGCGGGCTCCTCAGGAGTTTCATCGAGTCGGCCACCCAGCTTCTCGTCGGCATACCGTCGGTCGTCCTCGGGTTCGTCGGGCTCGTATTCCTCGTCCCGATCCTAGCCGAGACCTTCGGCGGATGGGGCTTCAGCATCCTAGCCGGCGGAATAGTCCTAGCCGTAATGACCCTCCCGCACGTAATCTGCATCTCAAGCGACGCGATCAAAGCCGTTCCGAGAGAGTATAGGTACGCGAGCCTAGCCCTCGGAGCATCCAAGTGGCAGACGATTAGGAGGGTCGTCCTGCCGGCGGCCAAATCCGGGATCCTGGCCTCGATAATCTTGGGGCTCGGGAACGCCATCGGGGAGACCATGGCCGTCCTCATGGTCGTGGGCAACCCGGAGGTCCCCTACATCCCGACGAGCATCCTGGATAGGGTTAGGGTCCTGACCTCGACGATAGTGATAGAGTTCAATTACGCGGTCTGGGGATCCGATCAGATGAGGGCGCTGTTCGCCATCGGGGTGGTCTTGTTCATCATAACCGCGGTCGTCAACCTCCTCGCATTCCACATCCTCGGGGGGAGAATCCATGCGAAGGGGATCTGAAATCCTGATCGAGATCTTGACCTGGCTCGCCTCCCTCATTCCGGCGATCCTAGCCGGGGCCATAATCTCGTTCCTGCTCTTCAACGGTGCGTCCGCGATAAGCTGGAGATTCATCACAGGCTTCCCCGAGAAGGGCGGATTGGAGGGAGGGATACTCCCGGCGATAATGGGCTCGATCTACGTCTCGGCGCTATGCATGCTGATAGCAGCCCCGATCGGGATCGGCGCCGGAACCTATCTCGCCGAATACGCTCCGGAGAACGTCTTCACGAAGGTCGTCAGGTTCTTCGTCGAGCTGCTGGCCGGCATACCGTCGATAGTCATAGGATTATTCGGGTACGCGTTCCTCGTCCACGGCCTCGGCCTCGGGTTCTCGATCCTCTCGGGAGCCATCGCCCTGGCCTTCATGATCCTACCGTGGACCGTCAGGGTCTCGGAGGAGGCGATTAGAGCCGTTCCCAGGGAGTATAGGTATGCTAGCCTGGCCCTCGGAGCGTCTAAGTGGAAGACGATTAGAAGCGTGGTTTACGCGGCTGCGAGGTCGGCGATAATAACCGGCTTGATGCTCGGGCTCGGCAAGGCGGTCGGGGAGACCGCCGTCGTCATGATGACCGCCGGGATGGGGGTCGCGGGATACATCCCGGCCTCGCCCTTGGATCCCGCTAGAACCCTTCCGGTCCACCTCTACCTGATAGCTGGCGAGATCGCGAATACTAGCGAGGGCTTGAGGATGGCTTACGGAACTGCCCTCGTGTTGATAGCGCTGTTCCTCGCGGTCAGCATACCCTCCATCATGCTCAGAAACTATTTCACTAGGAGGTTGTATGGGGATGCAGGCTAAGAAAACCCTCTTGAGAAGGGCTTTAGAGTATGAGCCGATACTGAGATCCGAGAGGCTGAATGTCTGGTATGGGAGGGTTCACGCGCTCAAGGACGTGGACGTGATAATCCCCTCGAAGAGGATTACGGCGATAATGGGGCCGAGCGGATGCGGCAAGTCGACCCTGCTAAAGGCGTTCAACAGGCTGCTGGAGGTCGAGGGCGCGAGGATCGAGGGGAAGGTGTACTTCCGCGGCGTGGACATCTACTCGGGCTCGGCCGACCCGAACGCCATTAGGAGGAAGATCGGGATGGTCTTCCAGAAGCCCATACCGCTGCCCATGTCCATCTACGATAACGTGGCCTACGGGCTGAGGATAGGCGGCGTGAAGGATAGGAGGGTTCTCGATAAGGCCGTTCGAGAGAACTTGGAGAAGGTCGGCCTATGGGAGGAGGTCAGGGACAGGCTCAGGGACTCGGCCTTCAATCTAAGCGGAGGCCAGCAGCAGAGGCTCTGCATCGCCAGAGCCCTGGCCGTCGAGCCCGAGGTGCTCTTACTCGACGAGCCGACCTCATCCCTAGACCCAGCCTCGACCAAGAGGATCGAGGACCTGCTTATACGGCTCTCGAGAGACTACACGATAGTCGTCGTTACGCATAACGTTCACCAGGCCATGAGGCTCGCCGAGCACGTGGTCTTCATCTTCGAGGGGAGGGTCGTCGAGCAGGGGGAGGCCGAGCGGATCTTCAAGAACCCAAAGAGCATCCTCACGAAGGCGTACATAAAGGGGGACTTCAGCTAAGCCGCTTCCAACCATTGGAAACCTGTTTCCAACTCAAAGCTTATCCACCTTCCCAAACTGGTTTAAAGTCAGGAGAAGAGTGAAAAAGAACGCCTATCACATTAAGGGATCAGCCGGAAAATCATTTTGTGGAGCCTGAATTTCAG